>QQUD01000050.1 GCA_008501785.1 Chloroflexota bacterium | reverse complement strand
ATTCGTCTAAAAATGTGGTGACGGCTGCTTGATCCATATGGGTAGCAAGCGTAATGATGCCATCTACCCCTTGAGCAGCGAGTGAGTTTAGATTACGGATTTCTGCCTCTGCAATTTCATCCGTGTTACAGAGGAAAACATTGTAATCGTGTGCTTGAGCCACATCTTGCACACTGCGGGAGACTTCAGCAAAGTAAGGATTGGTAATATCAGCTAACAGCAGGCCAACGGTTCGCGTACGCTGCGTTACCATACCTTGTGCCAATCGATTAGGACGGTAGCCAAGCTGCTCTATCGCTTCCATCACTTTTTCTTTTGTGGTTGGACTTATTTCGCCTTTGTTATTAATGGCACGCGACACGGTTTGACGTGAGACACCAGCTTTTTTTGCAACATCCTCAATTGTGATCCTTTTCTTCATCCTTTATACCCCTCGTGAGCGTTCACGGAGAGTTTATACGAAAGTTATATGCCCTGTCAAACAATTCTTGAGGAGCCAGTTAGATTCTGACTCCCTTTTACAGATTTCAGTTTTTTATAATGAAGGGGAGAAATAGTTGAAAGGAATTAGATTCTGTTGAATCTGCTGGAATGCGAGTCGGCTGTGGCGTGACTGTAATTGCGGGGCCGGGTATGATGGTAACAATTGGTTCTGGTGTGTTGGTTGCTGTTGGTTCTGGTGTGTTAGTCGTCGTTGGCTCTGGTGTGTTGGTCGTCGTTGGTACAACAGAAGCAGAATAACCTACCTTGATTTCCACTTTGCTTTTTTCTTGGCTGTTACTAAAGGCTCCCGCAAGTTGAATCTTACCCGTTACCGTAAATCCCTGGCTAAAATCAACCCCGGTTACCATCCAATCGTTCCAGCCTGCCTCTGAAAATGTTCCGACTGATTGTCCATTGATTTCTACATCGCTGAAAATAGCCAAACTGTTTTGATCACGATTGGCTAATGTGATTTGCATGATATTCAGATCATCTATTGTGTAAGTACTACCTTTTTTTTCCAGCGCTGCCGTCAACTCTGTATATTCAATTGTTGTTGTGCCAAGTTCGTTCGTTACGGAAGCAATCAGCTTATCTGCTGCGGCATCAAATGTAAATGTGACAATATTTTCTTCTGTCCAATTCAAATCAGCTTCAGCGCGGTTTGGCCCGCCCCCAAAATTTGCTAACCCTGTGTACACCTCGCCACCACCTGTGTTGGCGAAGGAGCGGAAACGTACCCCAAACAAGTCTGCTTCATGGGGTTCGTAACCTGGGGTGACAACGGCCGTTTCGCTACCAAAAGCCTGGCCTACAAAAAATGCAAAAATGAGTGCAAGAAAAATTGTGCTAACAATGATATGGCGAGTTTTCATTGTTTCTCTCCAAATAAGGTAAGAATGCAAATAGAAACGGCCGTTTCCATAAACAGCAGTCCGACGGATATGACGTCCAGTTTGTTTACTAGGGGTAATTCCAGAAGTGCAGAGGGCGAGCTTCTCTCCCCGAAAAGCGCGTGGTGGTTGAATGTGAGGGTGATGATTGCGCAAAGCTTTTTAATGATATGGCAGTGAAATAACCCAATGCCAACTTACTTTTAAGTATGCAACCAGTAACTTACAGAAACTGTTACAGGGGGGTCCTAGTCGCTAAGAATTCAGTACCACCCACCTCTTTCCACTCCAAAACATCGTGATATACTCCCCTAAATTCCCACATTTACAAAGGTAATGACCCACAAATCATGAACTATCCACAAATACTTTCAGACATTAATCAACAAGTTCAACCGCTCCTTTCAAAAGGAAAAGTTGCAAATTACATCCCCGAATTAGCACACATTTCCAACAACAAGTTTGGCATGGCCATGGTCACAACCAATGGCGAGTTGTTTCAGATCGGAGATGCGGCAGAACGCTTTTCGATTCAGAGCATATCCAAACTTTTTACGCTAACTTTAGCAATGCAGGTGGCAGGAGACAGTATCTGGCAGCGCATAGACCGCGAACCATCTGGCACAGCATTCAACTCTCTGGTGCAGCTCGAATATGAAAATGGCATCCCACGCAATCCATTTATCAACGCTGGTGCACTCGTCATTACCGACATTATATTGTCACACCTCAACAATGCACGACAAACCGTATTAGATTTTGTACGTCTGTTGGCTGACAACCCAACCATCGACTTCGATCATGCCGTTGCTCATTCCGAAGCAGCTACTGGCTTTCGCAACAAGGCATTAGCCAACTTCCTGAAAAGCTTTGGCAATCTACACAACGATCCCGAACCCGTGCTAGACGCCTATTTTCACCACTGCTCACTATCCATGAGTTGTATCGATGCGGCTCGTGCGGGCCTCTATCTAGCCAATAGCGGCAAGCTGCGGCAAACTGGCGAACCGCTCATTACCAACAGTCAAGCAAAATATATCAAGTCACTGATGCTCACCTGTGGTACCTATGATTCGGTAGGCGATTTTGCCTATCGGGTTGGGATCCCAGGAAAAAGCGGGGTAGGTGGCGGCATTTTAGCTGTGATGCCCGGTCATTTCTCCGTCTGTGTCTGGTCTCCAGGCTTAAATGAGAGTGGCAATTCTCTCGCTGGAACCAAGGCGCTAGAACTATTCACAACGTTAACCGGTATTTCGATTTTTTGAACGGGCTTGATTTAGCTAAAAATATTAGCTAAAATCAAATCATGAAAGCAAAGAAACTCTCTTCAACTGAAGTCAAGAACCGATTTGGACGAGTATTACGTGAAATTACTCAGACTGGAAACCCAATCATTGTGCAACGTGGCAACAAATCTGTAGCAGTTATCATGAGTATGGCTGAATATGAGCGTTTTTTTTCGAAGTTGTTAACAAACAATGAGGAAGCGGAAACTCTCATCCAAAACAGTTTCGGCATGTGGGGCAATCGAGAAATCGATGATGAATGGTTAAAAGATGGCCGTTCACGCTGGGAGAGCAATTGGGCAGATGGCTGAATCATTCCTGTACGATACTGGTTGTCTAATAGACATTTACCTGGGCCGAGCGCGTATTCGACCTTACTTTGATCAGCTAGTCAGCAAGGACATCATCCCCTATCTCTCCGTGATCACAGAAGCTGAACTTTGGCGTGGTTTACGCGCTGGAGAATTTGAGCGACACCAGGCACTTGTTAGCCAGTTCACCATTTTGCCGCTACGTTCAGATGCCGCTCGTTTAGCGGGAAGCTGGATGCAACAATATCAGCACACCGGATTAGGATGGATGGACGCTTTCATTTCCGCCACAGCCAAATTTGCCAATTTGCCCATTCTCACCCGTGATAAAAAGCTTGCTAACGTTTTAACAAATGAGGCAACTTTTGAGATTTACAAGTGATGCTTATTCTTCTTGCTCTGTAACTATTCAGGTGCGACGCACTTTTCCCAGAGTAATGTGCTACAAAATACCGTTTGCAAGTGCGTCGCACCTCTGAACCTGAACGTTTACCTTGCTCTTTTGTCAATCGAATAATTGTATTGAATACTTTTAATATCCCAAATTCGGAGCCAGCCACTTTTCGGCCGTTTCCACATCCATGCCCTTGCGTTCGGCGTAATCAGCAACCTGATCTTTGGCAACACGGCCCAGGCCGAAGTAACGGGCTTCTGGGTGTGCCAGATAGTAGCCGGAAACGGCCGCTGTCGGTGACATGGCAAAATTTTCTGTGAGTGAAAGGCCTGTATGGGTTGTGGCATCCAGCAAACGGAACAACTCGCCTTTCTCCGTGTGGTCAGGGCAAGCGGGATAACCAGGTGCGGGACGAATGCCTTGATAGGCTGCGGCAATCAAATCATCATTGCTGAATGTTTCCGCTGGTGCATATGCCCAAAACTCACGGCGCACACGCGCATGCAGCCGCTCGGCAAACGCTTCGGCCAGCCTATCAGCCAGCGCTTTTAGCAAAATGGCATGGTAATCATCATTGACAGCTTCAAACTCAGCTACTTTTTTAGCCATGCCAATGCCGGTTGTTACGGCAAACATCCCAAGATAATCATCCAAGCCAGTTTCTGAGGGTGCAATAAAATCTGACAGCGCATAATTCGGCCGTCCCGGCGGCCGTTCCATCTGCTGTCGCAAAAAGTGAACCTGCGCCACGTCTTCCTTTGCCCCTTTGCCCCTTTGCCCCTTTGCGTTAAAAATCTGCACATCATCTCCAACACTATTCGCCAAGAAGAAACCAATTACAGCCTTTGCCGTTAGCCATTTCTCCTGTTCAATGCAATCCAGCATTGCCTGGGCATCGTTGTAAAGCTGCTGTGCTGTCTCACCCACAACATCATCTTGCAGAATACGTGGGAATTTACCAGACAGTTCCCAAGCGCGGAAGAATGGGGTCCAGTCAATGTATTTGCGTAACTCGGGAATTGAGTAATTGTCAAAGGCTTTGATGCCGGTGAAACTGGGGGCTGAAGGCTGGTAGTTGGCCCAATCTACCTTAAATTTGTTGGCGCGAGCGGATTCGATGGGAACAAGTCGCTGTCGATTCTGCCTGCCTGCATGTTTGGTACGCAGGTTGGCATACTCCTCTCGAATTTCATTGACATACTCGCTGCTTTCGCCCAGCAAATGGGAAACAACACCCACAGCACGTGACGCATCAACCACGTGAATGGTGGGGCCGTTTTGGTAGTTGGGTTCGATTTTAACGGCCGTATGTATCTTCGAAGTCGTCGCACCACCAATCAAAATCGGCAGATTCATGCCTTGCCGCTGCATCTCGGCAGCCATATGCCGCATTTCTTCAAGCGAGGGCGTGATGAGGCCGCTAAGTCCAATCACATCGGCGTTTACTTCTTTGGCAGTTTGGATGATTTTCTCGGCTCGGACCATCACACCCAGGTCGATCACATCATAGCCATTGCATTGCAGCACCACGCCAACGATATTTTTGCCAATGTCGTGTACGTCGCCTTTCACGGTTGCCATCACAATTTTGCCATTTGACTGATCGACTAACCCCAACTCTTCTTTTTCGGCTTCGATAAATGGCACCAAATGTGCGACCGCCTGCTTCATGACGCGGGCACTTTTCACAACCTGGGGCAAAAACATCTTGCCAGAGCCAAATAGATCGCCAACGATATTCATGCCATCCATGAGTGGGCCTTCGATGACGTGTAACGGCCGTTCCACCCCCAACCGCGCTTCTTCCGTATCCGCCACAATAAAGTCCGTAATCCCCTTCACCAGCGCATGAGAAATTCGTTTTGCAACCGGCGCTTCCCGCCAGCTCAAATCCTCTATATTTGCCTTGCGCTGCCCACGAACCGTTTCTGCCAGATCCACCAAACGCTCCGTCGCATCTTTACGGCGATTAAACATCACGTCTTCCACATGTTCGCGCAGCACCTGCGGTACCTCTTCGTATACCTCAAGCTGCCCTGCATTCACAATTGCCATATCCAGACCAGCCTGAATCGCGTAGTAAAGAAAGACTGCATGAATGGCTTCGCGCACGCCATTGTTGCCCCGGAACGAGAAGGAAATATTGCTCACACCACCGCTCACCAGCGTATGCGGCAAATTCTCTTTAATCCACGCCGTTGCTTCAATAAATGCCTTGCCGTATTCGTTATGCTCTTCGATACCGGTAGCCACGGCAAAAATATTCGGATCAAAGATGATATCTTCCGGTGGAAAGCCAATTTGCTTGGTAAGGATTTTGTAGGCACGTTGGCAAATTTTGGTTTTTCGCTCAAACGTATCGGCTTGACCATCCTCGTCAAATGCCATCACAATCACGGCTGCGCCATATTTGCGGGCTAATTTGGCATGTTTGATGAATTCGGCTTCCCCTTCCTTCATGCTAATCGAATTGATGATTGATTTGCCCTGCACACATTTCAAACCTGCTTCAATCACGCTCCATTTAGACGAGTCGATCATCACCGGCACACGGGCAATATCTGGTTCAGCAGCAATCAGGTTCAAAAAGCGCGGCATCGCGGCTTCAGAATCGAGCATCCCTTCATCCATGTTCACATCAATGATTTGGGCACCGTTTGCGACCTGCTGACGCGCCACACTTAACGCCTCATCGTACTTTTCTTCTTTGATCAGGCGGGCAAAACGACGTGAGCCGGTTACATTGGTGCGCTCACCAACATTGACAAAGTTGAGTTCAGGCGTAATCGTCAGGGGTTCTAAACCGCTCAAGCGCATGTATGGCTCAAAAGTGGGAATTTGACGTGGTGCAACGCCATCAACAGCCTGTGCAAAAGCGCGAATATAGGCAGGTGTGGTGCCGCAACAGCCACCAACGATGTTCAAATACCCATCCTGAGCTAATTCGCGCAGCACGGGAGCCATGTCGTCGATAGACTGGTCAAAGTCGCCAAAGCCGTCAGGCAAACCTGCGTTGGGATAAAAGCTGATGTAGGTGTCGGCCATTTTGGCGATAGAGGTAATATACGGCCGTAACGTCTCCGGCCCAAACGAGCAGTTCATCCCCACAAGCAGCGGTTCAGCGTGGCGAATCGAATGGTAAAACGCTTCCATCGTTTGCCCAGACAGCGTACGCCCGCTGGCATCGGTAATCGTGCCCGAAATCATCAGTGGCAGTTCAACGCCCTTTTCTTCAAACACCGATTTCACGGCAAAGATGGCCGCTTTCGCATTCAGCGTATCGAAAATCGTTTCAATCAAAATAATATCCGCACCGCCATCCATCAATCCGCGTGTCGCTTCTGCGTAAGTATCGGCGACTTGATCAAACGTGACACTGCGATAGCCGGGATCATTGACATCGGGTGACAAGGACAATGTGCGATTGAGTGGTCCGAGGGAACCGGCAACAAAACGAGGTTTGTTAATTGTTGATTGTTGATTGTTGATTGTTAATTGTTCAATCGCTTTCCGAGCATTTCGAGCCGCTTCCAAATTCATCTCGTAGGCGTGATCTTGAAGATGGTAGTCTGCCTGAGAAATGGCATTGGCGTTGAAGGTGTTGGTGGTGATGATGTCTGAACCAGCTTCCAAATATGCCGTGTGAATGGCCTGGATGATCTCTGGTTTGGTCAGGTTTAACAGATCGTTGTTCCCTTTCACATCTGAATGATGATCAGCAAACCGCTCACCCCGAAATTCGGCTTCATCTAGTTCATATGTTTGAATGAGAGCACCCATGGCTCCATCCAGCACAAGAATGCGTTGTTGTAATTGTTGTTTGAGTAAGTTTGTTTTGTTCATGTCCATCCATTTTCGTTTTACACCAATAAAAAAACCTCTCAAGATGAGAGGCCGATTTTTAACGTCGTCTCTCATCTTTCAGACAATTGTTGTCTGCCGGAATTGGCACCTGTTTTGGTAATCGGTATTCGGTGATCGGTAATCAGTTAACTTTCTAACTGTTTACCGGTTACTGCTTACTGTTTACCGCGATAACGGTTGCCGAGGCTTCATCGGGCCGGTCCCTCTGCCTCTCTAGATGAGGTTGGTCTAGATTTTATTATTTTTCTTACATGCAAAGTTTATATGGGGGACTGTAAGGTGTCAACCTACAAAACAAAGCTTCATTTTTCGTTAACAGATGTGTCACAAAAGGCTAGTGGGATTCGTCTACAGAGGTATAGAACATTTTAGCATGTGAATGAAAATCGTAGGTTGGATTGGCAATCCGACCATCGGATTAACAATCCGATTTACAAAGGAGACAACGATGAATGATTTTAAGAAACGAACTGATGTAATGATTGTCGGTGGTGGGCTGGCTGGATTGACGGCAGCAACGTACCTGGCACGGGCGGGACGTAACGTGACGCTTCTTGAAAAAGGGAAGCAAGTAGGGGGTCGCGCCATCACGCAAGAACGTGAGCGGTTTTTGTTTAATCTGGGACCACATGCGCTGTATGTGTCGGGAGCGGGAACGGCCGTTCTCCACGACCTCAATATTCCATTTTCCGGGCACACGCCCCATTTGAACGGCAGCCTGGCTGTGCATCATAACAAACTGTACCCGCTGCCCATGTCGCTGGGAGGTGTATTGCGTTCTCGTTTTTTAACCTGGCGTGAACGGCTGCGGCTAATGAAGGCGATGATGGCCCTGTACACAACAAAACCAGAACAGACAGATCGTGTAACCTTGCGGGAATGGATCGAAAAGCAAGTGGGTGATTCACGCAATTTGCAAGATTTGATGTTTGCATTGGCGCGATTAGGCACGTATACAAATGCACCTGATTTGATGAACACGGCCGTTTTTTTGCAACAAACCCAAAATGCAACCAAAAGCTCTGTTTTTTACCTGGATGGTGGTTGGCAAACCCTGGTAGATGGCTTGCGACAAGCTGCCACCGATGTGGGGACAACCATCATCACAGAGGCGCGGGTTACGGCCGTTACAGACACGCCATCGCCGCAAATCCATTTATCAAACGGCGACGTATGGGAAGGCA
>QQUD01000587.1 GCA_008501785.1 Chloroflexota bacterium | reverse complement strand
ATTTGCTGCTTCAGGCCAAACGGCATCACCAAAGACAATCAAATCATCGCCCATTTGGGTGGTGTGTGTGTTGATCAAGTGGGGGTGTAAACGGCCGTTTCCCGACATCGCTCCCACCGCATGATACCCTCCGATAAACTTGGGTGCAATCGTGAGTACAACCCGATCCACAAGCTGCAAATTTAGAAAAGCTGTGATTATCTGTGCGCCACCCTCAACCATGACACTGTGAATGTGTGCATCTGCTAATTTAGCCAATACAGTCGTCAGATCAACATGTCCTTGCTCGTTGACAGGAAAGCGCAGCACCTTGGCTCCGGTAGCCTCCAGCGCAGATTGTTTCGCTTGTGATGCGTGGGCAGATGTGGCAATCCACGGACAGCGTTTGTTTTGCAGCAGACGCGCATCAAGTGGGAAACGCAGCTCAGTGTCTAAAATGATGGGCTGTGGATCGCTGCCTTCTGCCAGGCGCACGTTGAGGCGTGGGTTATCTGCCAGAACTGTGCCAATTCCCACCAAAATGGCATCGTGGCTGGCGCGAAGCTGATGGGTCAGTTTCATAGATGCATCGCCGCTGATAGCTGTTGGTTGGCCGCGTTTGGCAGTGATTGACCCGTCTAAACTTTGAGCATAGCTCAAGGTAACAGCCGGACGGGTTGGATGTGGTGTCAGGTGGGGTGTTGGCAAGAGGGTTGGTTGTAAACGGCCGTTTCCCCCAGCCGAATGATCGTCTGAACGGCCGTTCATTGTGCCATTTTCACCCTCATTGATATGCAACAGATGGCGCATTCGGGATACTTTGGTCGAGAGGTATACTTTATTGTCGGCGTGAACGGCCGTTTGAATCGAAACCCGCTCCGCCACTGCAACGCCAAGCTGCTCCAGGCTTTCAATTTTTACAGGATTGTTGGTGATTAAGCGCAGCGATTCAATCCTCAATTCTTGCAAAATGAGCGCGGCAATTGTGTAATCACGCGCATCGGCTTGATGACCTAACAACAAATTTGCATCAATTGTGTCATAGCCTAAATCTTGCAAATTATAAGCACGCAGCTTGTCTAACAGCCCAATGCCGCGCCCCTCTTGCCGCAAATAAACAATCACCCCCCGTCCTTCTGCAGCAATCATCTCCATCGCGCTTTGCAGTTGTGGACCGCAATCACACCGCCTTGAACCCAGTACATCTCCCGTAAAACATTCTGAATGGATGCGTGTGAGAATAGGTGATGTTTGCGTGATGTCACCGAATATGAGGGCGAGATGTTCTTTGCTATCTTGATTGTTTTTAAAATAACAAAGTTGAAATTCGCCAGCCTCTGTTGGAATGCGGGCACACGTCTTTTTCTCTACAGTTATTTGAGTCATATTTTGCTATGATTGCAGTGTGTTCAACATATTGCTGTGTAAAAAGTGTCCTTTCCCTCGGTACAGATTAATTATTATACCAATAGGGTCACATTTTGTTTATTCCATATAAAAAAATGAACCAAATTCTTTTTCAATCCTCATAGGAGGGTATTTCGCATAGGGGGTTTTGCGAGCGTGGCATACCACTACAAATGACACAGATTTAAGAGGAAATTGAAATTAATCTTCTTAATTTTCGTCCTAAATCTTCTTAATCTGCGTTTAAGGTTTCTGAAAACTTTTTGCTGATCCCCAAAACATGTCGTTGCACGGCATCATGTCAGATGAAAATCTATAATGATCGTAGGTCAAGACAGCGTCTTGACCGGGGGAGCAAAACAGCGTTTTGTTTTACGACTTTCAGGACGGGACAGGATCGTGGGCCTTATACACTTTATGGCTCTGCTGATGGGCAGAGATCGTTTAATGGACAGTTAGAGCAGTCGGGGCGACGGGCTTTGCAGATGCGGCGGCCATGAAAAACGAGCAGATGAGAAATCTGAATCCAGTGTGATTGCGGAATGAGTGTCATTAATTCTTTTTCAACTTTGACTGGGTCTTTGTTTGTGCTGGTGAGGCCTAATTTATGTGCAATGCGTTTGACATGCGTATCGACAGTAATGCCATCTGCAATGCCGTAAATCTCGCCTAAAACAACGTTGGCCGTTTTTCGTGCCACGCCGGTTAGCTTGAGTAAACTATCCATCTCTTGCGGTATTTCACCACCGTGTTCATGCACAATCGTATGCGCCGATTCTTGAATAAAACGCGCCTTTTGCCGAAAAAAGCCCGTTGAGCGAATCAATTCTTCTAGCTCGGTGCGGTTGGCTGCGGCAAAATCTGCTGGTGTTTGGTATGTGGCAAACAGCGGAGGCGTTACTATGTTGACGCGCTGGTCGGTGCATTGGGCAGATAGTATGGTGGCAACTAGCAGTTGGTGCGGTGTTTCATAATTTAGCTCACAATGGGCATCGGGGTGCATTTTTTCTAATCGTGATAGGATGGCAGATAAGTATTTTGGAGATGGTTTTTGCAATTGTTTGCTCATGGTAAATTTAACTTTAGCTGGCTCTTACACAGTGGGCAACTTTCTCGTTAAATGTTTGCCTAATTCACTAAGTTTGGCATATGATACACAAAATAATTTTTATGCATGAAACTAAAAGTTTTAATTCCCAACCCGCTGTTTTAAATAGAGCGCAAGTAACTGTTGACCAAATACTATGATTGAAGGAGTCACTGTATGATCAAATTAGATTTCGGACGTGAGGTTTGTGGGAATTCGTCCGTTGCTGAGTCGCGGGAGTGGTTAGTTACCAATGGCATTGGTGGCTTTGCTTCCGGTACTATCGCTGGTGTATTGACCCGTCGTTATCATGGATTGCTGATGGCATCGCTTGAGCCACCGTTGGGACGGACGTTGATGGTGGCTAAGATTGATGAAACGGCCGAATACGATGGCATTTACCCCGAAAGCGGGAAATTTTATCCACTTTATGCCAATCGTTGGTCAGATGACACGCTCGAATCGTTTGGTCATTTTAATTTAAACCGATTTCACCTCGAAGGCACAACGCCTGTTTGGACGTATGGCATTGGCAATGCGCTGCTTGAAAAGCGAATTTGGATGCAGCCTGGTGCCAATACGACTTATATTCAATACAGATTGGTACGAGCCACTGGCCCATTGAGCCTGGAAGCAAAAGCGTTTGTTGATTATCGTGATTATCATAATACGACGATTATGCAAGATTGGCAGCCAGATATTCAATCGATTTCTCGTGTGCTGAAGCTGCAAATGTTTGAAAACGCGACGCCTTATTATTTGATGAGTGATCGTGCTCTGCTGATTCCGCAGTTTGATTGGTATGAAGATTTTTATTTGAAAGTTGAGGAATTTCGGGGGCAGCCAGATGTTGAAGAGGATCATGTTTATGCGGCACTCATTCGAGCGACGCTGCGGCCTGGTGAGTCGATAACGCTGGTGGCAACAACGGATGCAGATGCGAATATGGATGGTGACTCGGCTTATGCGGAGCGGCAGGCGTATGAGAAGGCGCTGTTGGATAAAGCTGATTTGCCGAAATCATTGCATCAATTGGTGTTGGCGGCGGATCAGTTTGTGGTAAAACGGCCGACTGCGAGTGATGTTAACGGCCGTTCTATCATTGCCGGTTATCATTGGTTTGGTGACTGGGGGCGTGATACGATGATTGCGCTGCCTGGGTTGACCTTGGCTACCAACCGGTCTGAAGTAGCGGCCAGCATTTTACGCACCTATGCTCAATTTGTAGACCAGGGCATGATTCCCAACCGTTTTCCCGATGAAGGTGAGCGACCCGAATACAACACAGTTGATGCGACACTTTGGTATGTTGAGGCGCTTCGTGCCTACCATGAAGCGACGGGAAATGATGAATTGGTGCGTGAACTGTTCCCGGTTTTGCAAGAGATGATCATGTGGCATCAACGCGGTACCCGGTACAGCATTCATATGGATGAGCGGGATGGGCTTTTGTATGCCGGTGAACCGGGCAGCCAACTCACCTGGATGGATGCCAAGATTGATCAATGGGTCGTGACCTCTCGTATCGGCAAGCCAGTGGAAATTAATGCGCTTTGGTATAACGCATTATGCATCATGGGAGATTTTGCGCGCTTGCTTGATAAACCTGCGGATCTTTATGATGCGTTGGCAGAAAAGGTGAAAGTCGGATTCGGCCGTTTTTGGTATGCTAAAATGGGGTATTGTTACGATGTGGTTGATGGCCCGGATGACTACGATGGCAGCTTGCGCCCCAATCAACTGTTGGCGGTTTCTTTGAAACACAGCCCATTGCCTGCCGAACAACAGCGGTCTGTGGTAGATGCCTGTGCGCGTCATTTGTTGACAGGGCTTGGTATGCGCAGTCTCTCACCCGATGATAAAAATTATATTGGACATTACGGGGGAGATCGTTCCAAGCGAGACGGAGCCTATCATCAAGGTACCGTCTGGGCATGGCTGATTGGTCCATTTGTCAGCGCCCATTTGCGCGTTTATCAGGATAACGCTCAGGCACGTACCTATCTGGAACCGCTCATGTATCATTTGGCGGATCATGGTGTGGGCAGCATCAGCGAGATTTTTGATGGTGATGCGCCGTTTACGCCGCGTGGCTGTATTGCGCAGGCTTGGAGTGTGGCGGAATTGTTACGGGCGTTGAAAGAGACGGAGAACATTTAGGAAGGGGGCGGGGAGCAAAGGGGCAAGGAGGATGTTGTTGTAGGAAAACGGCCGTTTGCTTCTGATAGTTTGTTTGGAATAGGGGGTCGGCCTAATTTTGTTTTCATGTGTGGGTAGGAAAATTGGCCTATTATGCACTGATCTGCGGCGTGTTTCGCTATAATGTGCTGTGAAGATTAAGATGTTTATGTGCCAGTTTTAATCGGCTACGATACGAAAGGAACTTTTAATGACGCAATCCAATCCAAAATTTGGCCCCGAGCATTTTCCTGCTGGTGTGGTTATTATTCGCCAGGGAGATATGCCGGATAAATTTTATATCATTAGCAGTGGCCGTGTGGAAGTGATTGAACAGCAGGACGATGGCATTGAGAAGTTTATTGCGACGCTGCAAGCTGGTGATTACTTTGGTGAAATTGGTCTGATGCGGCAGACGCCCCGAAATGCGACTGTGCGAGCCTTGACTAATGTTGATGTGATGGCGATGGATTATGCTACATTTGTCAGTTGGTTAGAGTCGTCACCCGTGATTCAAGAAGAACTTGAGGCATTGGTGAGACAGCGCACGGGTCCGTTAAAAATGCCAATGTCGGGAATAACGGATAGGTTAACACCGAAGAAAAAACGGAAACGACAAACTGGCTTTTTTGAGACGCAAGGTTTGGAACACGCGGCAATGTATGCGCCAGGTGAAACAATCATTCAGCAAGGCGATCCCTCTGAGAAATTTTATATTATTGTGGAAGGGTTGGTTGAAGTTACTCATCAAAATGATGCTGGCGATGTAGATGTGGTGCGGCAGTTGGGTGAGGGTGACTTTTTTGGCGAGATTGGTCTGCTGGAAAGGCGACAGCGGAATGCGACAGTGCGAGCGTTAACGGCCGTTCAGGTTGTCACCTTTAGCCGTGAATCTTTTATGCGCTGGATGCAGAATTCGCCGCAAAGCTTGGCGCAGTTGAAGGAAACGGCCGTTCGCCGCCGCAAAGACACCGGACTTTTGTCAGACCTTGATGACTAGTCATCATAAACAACTTTACCCTCCCGGAGGTGCCGCACCTCCGGGAGGGTTATCCATTTGGTAATAAATCTTACAAAACCCTTAAATCTTCTCAATTCGCGTAAAAAACAACCGTTTGACCCCATCCAACAATTCAAAGCAGAGAATAACTAATCTGGTAACAAGCTGAAAGCTGATGGCTGATGGCTGAAACCTTCTTTCAGGAGTGAAAAATGAAAAACCGAGCATTATTATTCGTTGGTGGATTGATTGGGCTAATTGTTGTATTGGCTGCTGGCTGGTATTTGGCCTCGCCACTTTTTATAGAAAATGCAGTTGATGAAGCGTTTCCATTTGAGATGCCCGATGCAGCGGCGGTTGACGCGATGCCCGCAGATGAGCGGCAGGCGTTAGAAAATGATTTTATGGAAGCTGTGCCAGATGCTGATGTTTTAGAGAGTCTGTCGCCTGAACAACTGGCTCAAGTTGAAGAGGATGTGCTGGCTGCTGCCGCGTTGGTGATGCAAGATAAAAGCATGGATGATGAAATGCCTGTCGCCGCAGCGGAGTGGGTGCAAGTAGCAGCGGGTGAGTTTGTGGATGCGGATAGCTTTCATTTGGGTGAGGGAACGGCCGTTATCTTCCAACAAAACGACGAACGGGTGCTGCGCTTTGAAGAATTTTCCGTCACCAATGGCCCTGATTTGCACGTTATTTTGACTAAACACCCGGCCCCCGCCAGTCGCAGCGATGTCGGTGAAGATTACATTGACCTGGGAGCCATTAAAGGCAATATTGGCAATCAAAACTACGAAATTCCAGCCGATGTCGATTTGTCAGACTACCAAAGCGTGGTCATTTACTGTGTACCATTCCACGTCGTTTTTTCGACAGCCACGTTGAATTAGCTTGTAGACAAAACCTCAGATGTTTGGAACAATCACGCCCGAATGTATTGCACGATAGGGTGGCTGGTGGATTCGATTTCTTCAAGGTTGGCGGCGACGAGTTCGCCGCGCTGGTAGAGGTATTCGACGTGAGCCCCAGTTTCTTCGAGGGCGAGCAGGACGTGGTAGCTGAGCACGTTGCCGAACAGGTCTCGGCTGATGTCGGTGATGGATTTGGGGGATTGGCAGATGTCGAGGATTTTGTTGAGGCGGCTGTCGTGGGATTGTTTGATGGCGTGGATACGGCCGTATACATCCCCCATTTCCTCCTCATGCCCACCCAATGCCAGCCGAATGTCTTCCACCTGTTCAATTTTAGTGAGCGAATCGAGGTAATGGCCCAATCCCATGTTGTTGGTGATGCTTTCGGGGGCTTGATGTGGGGTGATGCGTGACAAAATGTGATCGGCGGTGAGCATGATGTCGTCTACCATCAGGCAAACTTGCCCAGGGCAGTGACCGGGCACATGGTAAACGCCAATGTCGCCAACGGTGGGCGTGCCTTCTTCTAGCAAAAATTGGACGGGGATGGAGCGGTAGTAGTTTTTGCTGAACAGATAAACCTGCATCAATTCCTGGCGGTGTTTTTCAGAAACCCCTGAGCTTTCTAAAAATAGATCGAGCCGGTTCGAGGCAAAAACGACGCGCTCTTCGTGGTTAGAGAGGACGCGCCGGTCTAAAACGTGGATGCCAACGGGGGCATCGGTGAATTGGCGTACAAAGGGCAGGCCGCCAAAATGGTCGATGTGGCCGTGGGTGATGAGGATGGTGTCGAGGGTTTCGAATTTAATAGAGGGGTCGTGTTGTTCGGAAACGGCCGTTATGCCCGCCAACAGTTCATCATTTGCCTGTGGTGTGCCAGAGCCACAATCAACCAAAATGCGCTGTTCCCCATCGGTAATAATCATAATGTTGTTGATTAAACCGGGAAAAGATTGCACTGGAAACGAGTAAATTATTCGGCCTGTATTGGTTTCAAAATGCTTTAGCTTGCTCATGTGTCGATTATATCTACTGTTTCGCAGATTGAGTACGGTGACATGTGATGGTTTTGCGGAAGGGTTAGACCGTTGGTGCAGGTCATTGAGGTATCAATTTAAGACCAGACTGCCTATTCGTGATCGTGATCGTTTTCGTAGGCGTAATCGGTTTCATTATCGATCACGATCACGAGCGACGATCACGATTACGAATGAGGAATGTTGTTGGTGATATTTCTTGAGCGTCTTGATTGTTGTCCGAACTTTAATTGAATTCTCTATAAGTTGTATGTGCCCAACTGTGGGTTTCGTAAAAAGGGGGCAAATGGTGGGTCAAGAAGGCGTTAAAACGTGGTTTGCGTGCAGCTACAATCGCAAATCTTGTGTAACAATGGCAAAAACCTTTTGTGGAGATTTGACATTTATGAGACGATTGCTGGCGCTGTTGGTACTCTTTTTTGTGATTCCCTTGCTGTTGAATCCTGGTGTATTTGCTGATGCGGAGCGGGAAACGGCCACTTCGACTGCGCTCAGTGCTGGCGTTTACCTCCCCCTCGTGCTCACCCCACCGGTTGTCCTCCCAGACCCAATCGTTGAATTTCGCGGCATATGGGTTAGCCGTTTTGATTGGATACCCGACGCCCGTTATCCTGCCGATCCCAATAAAATCGACGAAGTTGTGAATAATGTGGCAGATGCTGGATTTAACGTCATCTTTTTTCAGGTGCGTGCAGTGGCTGTTGCGTTTTACACGCCCGGTTTGGAGCCGTGGTCGGCGCTGGTTAGCGGCACTTACGGACAGCCACCGGACCCAGTGTGGGACCCGCTGGCGCTGATGGTCGAAAAAGCTCAGGCAAAAGGTATTCAAGTTCACGCCTA
>QQUD01000561.1 GCA_008501785.1 Chloroflexota bacterium | reverse complement strand
TCCATGACATTACAGACCGAAAACAAATTGAAAAGGCGTTGCAAAAAGAGCAAGAACGGGTGCAAAACATTTTGGAATCCATTAGTGTCCCACTCGTCATCTCCAAAATAGTTGATGGTACAGTTGCCTATGTCAACGAACCCCTGGCCGAGATTATTCGAGTGCCGCGTGACGAGCTGATGGGACAGGTTACTCCCGATTTTTACCATAACCCGGCTGATCGTCAGGCTTATTTGACAGCACTGCGTGAGCAGGGGCGAGTGGAGAACTACGACCTGCGCCTGAAACGAGGAGATGGCGAACTTTTCTGGGCATTAATTTCTGGTCAAGTGGTCGAGTTTCAAGGTGAACCGGCCATCATCAACTCCGTAATTGATATTAACGAACGCCGCGATGCGCAAGCGACGGTTGCTCGACGCGCTGCGGAACTAGAGACGGTATCTGATTTAGGTACGGTCGCGGCCACCATTTTGGACCCAGATGAGCTGTTGCAACGAGTTGTGGATTTGACAAAGGAGCGTTTTAACCTCTACCATGCCCACGTTTATTTGCTGGATGGAGATCAAACAGTGTTGACTTTAACGAATGGTGCTGGTGAAGCTGGCAGTGCGATGGTTGCGGAAGGTCGGCAGATCGCGTTGAGCAAGGAACAATCGCTGGTGGCTCGTGCTGCTCGTTCCCAAGAGGGTGTTGTGATTAATGACGTGCAGGCAGAACCTGGTTTCTTGCCGCACCCGTTGCTGCCCAATACGCGGGCGGAAATGGCTGTGCCGCTTATTGCTGGTAACGAAGTACAGGGTGTATTGGACGTACAGGCAGACAAGGTTGATCGCTTTACGGCGGAAGACATTAGTATTTTTACAACGTTGGCAGCGCAGGTTGCTGTCGCGTTGCAAAATGCACGCCGTTATGATGAATCGCAGTTAGCTTTAGACGAACTCACCCGGCTGCAGCGTGTGATGGCTCGTGAAGGGTGGGAGGCATTTTTGCTGGCACATGAACGGCCGTTATTTGGATACTCATTTGACTCCAAAGGCACGCAACCAATCGTGAACAATGATGATAAGGTGGTAGCCAGTGCAGCCACAAATGGACATGTGTCTGAGGTTGAGACTGAAAAGGAAACGGCCGTTACGCCAGCGGATAATGGTTTGTCAATTCCTATTACCGTGCGCGGTGAGCAAATTGGTCAGCTTGGTCTACGTACCCCTGATGGCAGCCCTATCCCAGAACGCAGCCAGTTTTTGCTGCAAAACATCACACGTCAGATGTCTGAGGCGTTGGAGCGGGCGCGATTGTTTGAAGAAACGGAACTGGCCCGTTCAGAAACGGAATCACTCTATGCCAGCAGTAGTCAAATTGTTCGTGCAACCACAATTGATGAAGCGTTAAATGCACTTGTACAATCGTCAAAACTGAAGAATTTTAGTCGAACCGCATTCCTATCATTTGATAAACCGTGGGATGATGTGCGGCCCGAGAAGTTAACCATGAATGTTATTCATGAAAATGCCGAAATTTCGCATATTTCAGGCCTCGAGCAAGAATATCTACTTGATACGCTTCCATTTACGCCTTTCCTGAAGCGAGATGAGCCTGTTATCGTCGAAGATATCAATACGTTTGAACACGCAACAGAAGAGATGCGCGATTTCTTTCATAATTACTTACACACACGCAGTATCATTTTGTTTCCGATGGTTGTTGGTGATGAATGGTTTGGGGTTATGGCAGCGGATCATTTAGACCCCATGCCCTTAGCGCCAGAGGAAGTTCGGCAAATCTCCAGTTTAACCGACCAAACAGCAACAGTTGTTCAGAGTTTGCGGCTATTTGAAGCAGCCGAACGACGTGCTGCAGAATTAGCGATTATCAATGAAGTGGTTTCGACTGTTTCCGGAACGTTTGATATTGAAGAAAGCTTACAGATAGTTGCAGAAGAGCTGTCGAAAATTGTTGGTTCAGGACAGATCAGCATTACCTTAATAGATGAAGACAAAAAAGCTTTAACGATTGTTGCTGAAGTGTATGATGAAGAATTATCAGAAAGCGCGAAGGGATACAAAATCCCACTTGAAGGCAATGCCTTAACACAAGAAGTGCTGCGTACCCGAAAAACTGTGATGGTTGAAGATGCTCAAACTAATCCATTAACTGAGCCCGTACATGAAGGCATGATTTTGAAGGGTGTGCAAACGTTATACATTATCCCAATGGTTGCTGGTAATGAAGTTGTTGGTACGGTTGGTATCGATATCCTTGAATCAGATCGATTGCTCAGTGACCAGCAGTTACGTCTGGTTGAAACGCTTATATTCCAGGCGGCAACATCCGTTCAGAATGCACGGCTCTATTCTGAATCGCAAGCACGTGCAAATGAGTTGTCTACGATTAACTCGATTGGCGAAGTGGCTAGTTCTCAATTGAATACGTCAGAGCTGTTCAATTCTGTTGGTGCGTTGCTGCAAGAAACATTTACGACTGAAAGTGTTTATTTTGCCCTTTTCGACAACAAAGATTCAACCATCAGTTTCCCCTATTTCTATTCTAAAGAAGAAGGTTTCCATGGTGTGGCCCCGCGAACGATGGAAGATGGGGGATTAACGGGAAGGATTATTGAAACCAGAAAGCCATTACGTCATTTGTGGGAACAAGAAATAACACAAGATGATGCACAAGCGGAAGGTGCTCAACTTGTTGGTACTGGCCGTATAGCGGACTCTTATATGGGTGTTCCTATGATTGTTGGTAGAGAAGTTGTTGGCGTGATTGGGGTAAGTAATTACAGTGAAATTCGCACCTATAATGAACAAGACCAACGTCTGTTAGAGTCTTTGGCGGGTACGATTGGGGTCGCTATCCAAAATTCACGCCAATTTGAAGATGCGCAGCGTCGCGCTGAACGTGAATCATTGATCAATATGATTGGTCAAAAGATACAGGCAGCGACGACTGTGGAGAGTGCATTGCAAACGGCCGTTTCTGAACTCGGTCAAGCACTCAAATTGAAAAAAGCGGTGGTTGAATTGTCAACCACCAACGGAAATGGGCATACTCGGGAGTAAGGTAATATGGCAAAAAAATCCACCATGGAGGCTTCCATGTTAGCAGAAAAAGAACCGAAACAGGTGAATTCGTCTCATAAAAAATCTCCGAATGACATGTTGAGCTTACAAGCCATTGCACTTGAAGCCAGCGCAACCGCCATTGCCATCACCGATGCGGAATGCGTCATTCAGTGGGTGAATTCAGCGTTTACACATCTCACCGGGTACAGTGCAGACGAGGCTATTGGTCAAAACCCGTGGTCAATGCAACGAGATACGCACGATCCTGCTTTCTACGATGAAATATTGCAAACTTTGTCTGATGGCGATGTTTGGCAGGGTGAACTTACAAGTTGTAAAAAAGATGGCACACACTATTTTGAAGAAATGACCATCACCCCTGTCAGCGCGGCTGGAAACGGAATTACAAATCACGTTGCTACCAAAGTGGATATTTCTTCACGCAAAGAGGCAGAAGCTGCCTTGAATGCAAACGAGGCCATTATTCGATCTGCGCTTGATGCAGTGGTCACGATTGATGTCGATGGATTTATTTTGGACTGGAGTGGCCGATCTGAGAAGATGTTTGGTTGGTCTAGCAGCGAGGCTGTTGGCAAACCACTATCAGATGTAATCGTGCCAATTCGCCATCGAGAAGCCCATGCTAAAGGACTTAAGCGGTTTAGAGAAACTAGTAAAGGCCGGGCTGTCAATCGTCAAATCGAAATAGATGCATTACATCGCGATGGGCACGAGTTTCCAATTGAAATGGCTCTCTTTTCTGTCGAGTTAGAAGATTCTGTGAAATTTAGTGCCTTCATTAAGGATATTACCTACAGAAAAGAAGCTGAGCACAATCTGAAACAGGCCGAATCACTTTCTCAAACGATGCTCGAAGCAATTACCTTGCCGCTATTGGTGTCTCGCATTTCAGATGGAACTGTACTGTATGCAAATAGGCAGGTTTCAGAACTCTTTGAGCTGCAAGAGGAAGAAGTCGTAGGTAAGCAAACCCCCGATTTTTACCAGAACCCGAACGACCGCCTGGAAATTTTACAAGCCATTAAGGAGCATGGTGGTGTAGATAATTATAAATTACCTGTGAATCGGCTAAATGGCGAACCGCTTTGGATCATGTTATCAAATCGCCGGATTAACTACGGGGGTGAAGCGGCCATAATCACCACGTTAGTCGATATCACCGCGCAAAAAAAGGCTGAGGATGCATTAGCAGTTCGTGCGGCTGAACTAGAAACAGTTTCTCGTGTGAGCGCGTCAGCAGCAACCATTCTGGAAACAGAAAAACTGCTGCAAGAGGTGGTTGATCTGACAAAAGATCGTTTTGCTCTGTACCATGCTCATATCTACTTGCTTAATTCAGATGACGAGACCCTGGTACTCGCGGCTGGGGCGGGTGAGACTGGGAAGCTTATGGTGGCAGAGGAACGAATTATTCCGCTGCATAAAGAACAATCACTGGTTGCTCAAGCTGCACGCACTAAACAAGGTGTCATCGAAAACGATGTACGCAACAATCCGGCTTTCCTGCCGCATCCATTATTGCCAGATACCCGTGCCGAGATGGCTGTGCCCATGCTGGTTGGTGAACAAGTTGTGGGTGTGTTAGATGTGCAGGCAGATGATGTTGACCATTTTACGCAGCAGGATGTGGTGGTCAAGTCAACGTTAGCAGCTCAAATAGGGGTGGCTCTCCAAAATGCCCGCTCATACACTCAAGTTCAGGTGGCGTTAGCTGAATCTAAGCGTTCGCAAGAAGCCATTCAAGAACGCGAAACGTTAATGCGTACAATTATTGATTCAACGCCAGACTGGATATTTGTGGTAGACGTCAATCACCGATATTTGCTTGTGAATCAGGCTTATGCAGGTTCTTTCAATATGGAGCCAGAAGCTGTTGTTGGCAAGAACGCTCTGGAACTTGGCATCCCCGAAGATATTGTGAAGGGGAATCCAGAAAAGGGCATCATTGGATTCTGGCCGGATGATCAAGAGGTGATTAATAGTGGAGAGATGAAGATTGTTGATATTGAGCCTGCTGTTGTTGATGGGGAAGATGCCTATATAAGTACGATCAAATCGCCTCTGAAGAATGTGGATGGTGAGGTAACGGCCGTTGTTGGTTTTGTCCATAATATTACGAATCGTATTCAGATTGAAGAAGGTGCGAAAAAGCAGGCAGAACGCTTGGCTACATTAAATGAGATGAGCACTGAGCTGAACCAGACCGACTCATTGGAGGCCGTCTATCGAGTCGTTGGGCAATATACGCAGCAAATTGTCGGTGGGGATCGGGCTTCATTAACGCTTGTTGACCCAGATGGCGAAACATTTTCTATTTCAGGTCTGAGTGGAGAGAAGGGGCTTGTGCCACTCAATATGCATTTGCCGATTGAAGGAACAGCCGTGGGGCTGTCTATTCAAACCCAAAGCAGCAAGCGATTCCCTCAGGATGGTGCGTTAAACCAGTTTTTGGATACACGTGATCTAACCAAAGCTGGTATTCAAGCGACAATTGTCTCACCTTTGTTTGTCGATGGCACAGTGGTAGGGACGCTCAATATTGCTTCCAAATCACTCAATGCTTTCGGCAGTCAAGAATCGTCTTTGATGCAGCAGGTGACAAACCTGGTTTCTTCAACCTTGCAAATTCATAATTTCCTTGAAGCGACTAGAAAACAGGCTGAAGAATTGCAAGTTGCATTAGGGATCACAGAACAACAAGCTGAACGGTTTGCCCGATTGAATGAAATGAGTGCTTCGCTGAATCAGACCAACTCGTTGGATGATATATATCATGTTGTAGGATTGTATACACAAAAAATCCTTAGCGGGGATCGGGCATCATTGGCACTTGTTGATCCAAATAGAGAAACCTTTGCTATTTCTGGTTTGAGTGGTGAAAAAGGCGTTATTCCACTTGACACCCATTTGCCAATCAAAGGGACAGGTGTAGGAAAGGTAATTTCCACTGGAAAACTGCACAGATTCCCACAAGATGGCGAGCTTGAGCAATATATGGATACCAGTCAAATGGCTAAAGTGGGTATGCAATCCATGATTAATTCTCCAATTGTTGTCAATGGGGAAGTGATTGGGTCACTTAATATTGCTACCAAAGTGCCTGATGCATATGGGCCGCAGGAAGTGATGATTATGCAGCAGGTGACAAACCTGGTTTCTTCGACTTTGCAAATTCGGAACTTCCTTGAAGCAACAGAAAGACAGGCCCAGGAGCTACAAACGGTTGCAGATATTTCTGCTACAGTGACGATGGCGTTGGGGCAAGAGAAATTGCTGCAAGAGATGATTGATTTAACAACGGAACGATTTAATCTGTATCATGGGCATATCTATCTGCTTAATGCCAGTGGGGAGACATTGGTTATGGCTGTTGGGGCTGGTGATGTGGGTCGCGAGTTGGTCACGCATGGCCACCATATTGACTTGAATGCCGCGCAGTCTCTGGTAGCCCAGACCGCTAGAACCCAGAAGGCCGTTGTGGTGAATGATGTACGCAGTGAACCTAACTGGTTAGCAAACGAACTGCTGCCAGATACACGGTCGGAAATGGCTGTACCGATGATCCTTGGCGGGCAGGTGATTGGGGTGCTAGATGTGCAGTCAGATGAAGTGAATCGCTTCAGTGACCAGGATGTGCAGATTCAGACGACGTTGGCCGCGCAAATGGCTGTTGCCTTACAAAATGCACGTTCTTATGAACAGGCACAAACGGCCGTTTCTGAAATGAATGCGCTCACTCGTCGCCTCACGCGGGAAGGCTGGCAGGAATACCTCGCAGAAAAAACCGCTGATAAAGTTGGGTTTGTTTACAATCCGGCCGAACTTAACCCCATCGCACCGCTGGTTGAAGCCGAACCAAACGGTGTAAATACACCAGAGCAGACTCCTGATGTGTCAAGTAACGAGCAGCTTATCCGTTCGATTTCTGTGCTTGGTGAATCGATTGGCCAAATTAGTATCGTTCCTGATGATGGTGAATCAGATGCTGATAGCGAACTCGATGAAATTATGAACGCTGTGACGCAGCGATTGAGCGATCATCTTGAAAACCTGCGTCTTAGCGAACAAACTCAAACGGCTCTATCTCAAACAGAGCAACAAGCAGAGCGCTTGTCGATGCTGAATGAAATGGGTGCTGAATTAAGTCGTGCTGACATGCTCGATGAGATTTTGGAAATTGGTGTGAATCATACGGCTAAAATTTTAGTGGCTGATCGGGTAACGCTCGGTATATTGACCCCTGAACGGGAGCATATTGAGTTTGTTGCAGCCTGGGGTGAAGATGAAATGGTTGAGAGCGGCGTGATTATTCCGATTGGCATGAACAAAACGATGAAAACGGCCGTTCGAGAGAATCGCGTTATTCTGGAACAAAAGATTACGCTGCAAACGTTTGATGATATGAAATCTTTCATGACTGCGCCGTTAGCGGGCGACAACCGCGTTATTGGTGTGATAAATGTAGGCAACTTGCAACCTGATTTTTTCACTAAACAAGATCAGAGTTTGATTTTGCAAATATCTTCCCTCTTGGGTGCAGCCATTGAACGGCAGCGGTTAGCTGAATTAACCAAAGCAGCCTTAGACGAAACGCAAAAACGCAGTGAGGAACTGGCCCTCATTAACCGGGTTATGGCCGCTGTGACGGGGTCTCTAGACCTGACCAAAAATATGCAGATTATTGCGAGAGAGTTGGCGCAAGCCATCTCTGTTTCTCATGTTGGTATTGCATTAGTGACTGAAGACCAAAATTATCTTGAAGTTGTAACCGAATATCCATTGCCAGAGGCAGGATCACCTCAAGATTCTATAGGTCAGTTACTGCCAATTAAAGGAAACCCACTAACAGAACAGGCTTTAGAGACCAGAAAATTTGCAGTAGCTTACGATGCTCAAAATAATCCCCTGACAGCTCCCATTCATGATCTGATGCGCCAGCGGCAGATAGCAACATTGGCAGTGCTGCCAATGGCAATGGGTGACGAAATATTTGGAACCGTTGGATTTGACCTTTTAGACCCAGATCGCATGATTACTGATGAACAAATGCGATTGGCGGAAACAATTGTGTATCATACGACAACGGTTGTACAAAATGCTCGGTTGTTTGCTCAAACAGAGCAGCGATTGGCTGACTTAATGGTTATTCAGCAAACTGTTTCCGACCTGACAGAAGCGCAGTCAACGAAGGATGCTTTAGAATCGCTAACGCCTAAATTGATGTCTGCCGTGGATGCCGATAGTGTAACCATTTTCGAGATTCAAGATGAGCAATTAAATCGACTTATCCAATATCCTGAACTTTCCTCAGATTTTATGGCGGCAACACAGCATTTGCCGTTAGCTAATTTTGATATA
>QQUD01000422.1 GCA_008501785.1 Chloroflexota bacterium | reverse complement strand
AATCGGGGTAGGGTACATGGCATTTGTTGGCGTGGTCAACTGGCTGTTGGGCAGCAACTACCTGTTCATCGCCCGCAAACCAGACACCGCCAGCCTGCTAGACGTGCTGCCGGCCTGGCCCTGCTACATTCCTGTGCTATTGTTATTAGCCGTGCTTTTTCTGGGCATTGCCTATCTGCCCTTCGCCATCAAAGATTTCCGCAATCGATCGGTACCGCGTCAGATATAATTTATAGCATGAAAATTTATCAAAGATTATCGAATTCCAAACACGCAAATGAAGGATGACAAAATGAGCAATACCCCACTGATTTATCATGTTGGTGAGCATATAGCCACACTAACAATTAACCGCCCTGAAAAACGCAATGCCTTGAGTGCTGAGACAATATCGCTGCTGTTAGCGCGGCTGAATGATGCCGAGACGGATGATAATGTGCGCGTTGTGTTGATCACCGGGGCTGGCGAAAAGGCGTTTTGTGCTGGGGCTGACCTTGGTGGCGGAGTCGGGGGCAAAGGTACTGCCGAATACGCCACACTGCTCAAACGACTGTCTGCATTCCCCAAACCAACAGTGGCCCGTGTTCATGGCTACTGTCTGGCAGGCGGCATGGGCGTGATGTTGGCGTGTGACATTGTGATTGCTCGTGAAGATGCGCAGTTTGGCACACCAGAAGTAAACGTGGGGCTGTGGCCAATGATGATTGGAGCGCTCATTTATCGCAATATGCTGCGCAAACAGGCGGCGGAAATGGTGTTGCTCGGTCAGCGATTTGGTGTAGATGAGGCGTACCGGATGGGGTTTGTGACAAGGGTGGTGGAAACGGCCGTTTTCGACCAAACCATCCACGACATCACCCACCAACTCGCCGCCAAAAGCCCCATTGGCATGAAAATTGGCAAAGAAGCCTTCTACACCATGGCCGAAATGACCTTCACCGACGCCGTCGATTACCTTTCCCACAAACTTGCTGAAGTCGCTGCCACCGAAGACGCTGCCGAAGGTGTTGCGGCATTCCTGGAAAAGCGCAGCCCGGTTTTTAAAGGAAAGTAATCGGTGGTCGGTGAACAGTGATTGGTTTACCGCTTACCGATTACTGTTCACCGTATACTGTTCACCGTTCACAGGGCGTGGTATAACTTACGACAGTTGAGGAGGAGCGAGGATGTCGGATGGGAAGTCGCCAACATCTCCGTTTCTAACACGAAAAGCTAGTGAAAATTAAAATCGCGTTCATGGCGATTTACAAAATAATTAGGTAAACGAATTGTGCGTAAATCGCCTTAATGAACCTTACGCCATTACCTATTTAAATAGTAAAGGTTCATAAACGCTTTCATGTGCCTATTTTTTAAAAGTTGTGGAGCTGAGAGGCAGCAGATAGGCATTTTTGGAGAACTCATTTCATGTCAAGAATAGCATTGATCACTGACAGCACGGCCAATTTACCAAAAGAGTTGATCGAAAAACACCATATTCACGTTGTTCCCTTAAAAATTCAATGGGGTGATGATTCCCTTATTGATGGGGTAACGATTTCTACTGATGCATTTTACGAACGGCTGGAAATTGACCCTCAGATTCCTACCACTTCGCAGCCATCGATGATGGAATTCTTGCAAATGTATGAAAAGCTGGCAAAGGAGTATGACAGCATTCTGGTCATGCTCATCGGGTCTGGTATTAGCGGTACGGTTGCATCGGCCACTGCTGCTGCAGCTGAATTTGACAAGGTGCCATTGAAAGTGATTGATACCAGCACGACATCGGCCGGATTGGCCATGGTGGTATTGGCAGCGGCAGAGGCGGTGGCAGAAGGGTGTAGTTTAGAGGAAACGGCCGTTACCATTCAATCTGTTTGCGCAGGCATGAACTTGTTATTTGCCGTAGACACCCTCAAATATTTACATCGTGGGGGCCGCATTGGTGGCGCATCCCGCTATTTGGGAACGATGTTAAGCATCAAACCAATATTAGAATTTCGCGGCACTGTTGAACCCGTTGCCAGAGTGCGCGGCATGAAAAAAGCGATGGCTCACCTAGTAAAGAAAGTTGTCCAAGAAGTTGGTGATAGCGGTGTTCAAGTCGCCATCCTTCATTCAAAAGCTCCTGCATTAGCAGAAAAATTGAAACAAATGCTAAAGCAAAAACTCACAATTGATAAAAATTACATATTTGATCTCAGCCCAGTGATTGGGACTCACGTCGGTTCTGGCGCTGTGGGGCTGGCTTTTTATCCAACCAGTTTGAATTTTAGTAATTAGCTGTTAGCCGTTAGTCGTTAGCTTTTTAGCTCTTAGCTAATGGCTAACGGCTAATAGCTAACCTCTTTTGAGGTATACATGTCGAAAATCGCAATTCTGACAGACACATCCGCAACAATGCCGAAGTCATTAATGGCACAACACAATATTCATACCGTCCCACACAATATTCAGTGGGGAGAAGACTCTTATTTGGATAGTGTGAATTTACAAACGTCCGATTTTTATGAACGGCTCGCCAAAGACCCCGTGATTCCTACTACGGCCCAAATCACGATGCCCACATTCATGGAAGCGTATGAAAAACTGGCGGTCGATCACGATGCTATTTTAGTGATTTTGATTTCGTCGGGCATTAGCGGCACGATTCAGGGCGCACAGTCAGCGGCGGCTGAGTTTGACAAAGTGCCTGTTGAAATTATCGATTCCGAATCAACGACTGGTGGATTGGCTTTGGTGACGCTGGCGGCTGCCGAGGCTGTGGAAAATGGGGCGACTTTAGAAGAGGCAGCGGCTGTGGCGCGTAAAGTCGCCGAAAACTTACACGTCTATTTTGTCGTAGACACGCTGAAATATTTACATCGCGGTGGCCGTATTGGTGGTGCATCGCGCTATCTAGGCACGATGCTCA
Organism: Chloroflexota bacterium; assembly: GCA_008501785.1. The sequence continues at coordinate 5,560 of QQUD01000422.1, read as the reverse complement.
GCATCAAACCTATCCTCACGATGGCGCACAAGATTGATGCGGTTGATCGGGCGCGGGGCAAGAAAAAGGCGATGAAGCAGTTGGTTTCGATCGTGGCAGATAAGGTGCAGGGTCAGTCTGTGCGTGCCGCGATTTTTCATGCGAATGTACCGGAAACGGCCGTTTCCGTCCTCAACCTCTGCAAAGAAGCCATGCAAATTGAACAAGACATCACGCTGGAACTCAGCCCCGTCATCGGCACTCACGTCGGCGCAGGCACAGTAGGCATTGCCTGTTATCCAATTAGCTGTCTCGATTAGGGAATTTGAAGTCAAAGGTGCGTCGCACTTTCCGAAGTGCGTCGCACCTAACTCGATCATTACTCTTTATAAACCAGCAGCGTCACACCCAATTCTTTTTCTAATTGAGCAACTTTATCAATTTGTTCTCGCGTCAGTCTGGCAAACTCGACACCCGTTTCAAATGCCATCACGTGTGTGCCGAATTCTTTTTCTAGCGTTTGTACTTTGTTAACGGCCGTTTTATCCAAATTCGCAATCTTCATTTGATTCCACATGTTAACCTCCATCCATCTAAAGAAGCCAGTACTTACCTTTCATTCTACGAATAGCAACCCGGAAATCAATCACCACTTCAAAACTGTTAAGCAAAGAGACTAAAGTCCATTCGTTTTTATTGATTGTGTATCGTTGATTGTTTTTATTAGAAATGGCCCCTTGTTTTCCAAGGAAATATGAGATTGACGTTAATTGACACCCTTTATTCAATACAATGTGACAAAAGTCATGTACACCATTTTCCCGGAAGCTGCGAAGTTGTTTTGGCTTGAGCAATTTAGTTCATAGCTTCCGAGAAAATGAAGTAACAATCTTTCTGTCGATATTTTCTTCAACAAATACCTAATAAAAGCTCTGAGAATATAGCAGGAATTAGGAGAAGTTCCGTGAATATCTTGGGAATGCATATGGAGAAAAAGCAAAGTTGTTATTTCTTGATCATTGTTGTTTTGGTAAGTTTCTCCCTTTTATTCAAGAATATACCGCAGATTAGAGCTGAGGATTCCCCGATTTTTGGTGTGAGTGGAAATATAAATGGTACAAGTCATTTATATAAGATAGACACAAGTTTTGCGAACGATGTATTAATCGGCACGATAAGAACGCTTGCTGGCGACACCCCCACTATTACAGATATTGCTTTAGATATTGATGATACTCTTTATGGTGTTTCTTTTTCTAGGCTTTATCAGATTAATTCCAAAACCGCAATAGCGACTGAGATAGGTGCTAATGGTTTTAGTAATGTGAATGCTTTAACGTTTGATAATCAAGGAAAACTGTATGCTGTAACGGGCGGTGGCAATTTACTAACAATCGATAAGGACAATGGGACAAGCACTTTTATTGGCAATTTTGGATCTGGATTTTCATCGAGTGGTGATCTAGTATTCCATGACAATAAACTGTATGCAACCGTAAGTACAGCTAGCAATGTTGATGATGTTCTTGTAACGGTTGATTATATAACAGGGGCTGCCACACCAGTTGATGTGAGTAATGGTATTGGATTTAAAAATGTGTATGGGCTGTTTATTTCAAATGGGAAGCTTTTTGGTCTAACATATGCTGCCTCTGGTGCTACAAATGGGAGTCTGATAGAAATTGACTTAGTCTCTGGAAAAGGTCTATTTGTTAGAGAAATCCCTTTCAATGCATTTGGAGCCGCATCATTTCCTTCACCTGTGCCAACTGCCGTGGATCTAATTTCTTTTGAGGCAAGTGATCGGTCAAATGGCTTTGTTGCACTTGAATGGGTCACAGCAATTGAAATTGATAATTATGGTTTCAATTTGTATCGCTCAAAAACATATGAAGGACCTTATCAACAGATCAACGATTCTTTAATCCCACGGAGCTTCGATTATAATTTTACCTATTCATATATTGATGGACCTGTTAGCTCTGGTTTTTATTATTATTTGCTTGAGGATGTCGATATTTATGGTGTGCCTACTCAACATGGTCCAATCGAAATACAAGTCGATACTTCATATGCAAACAATCTTAATTCAGTATTCTTACCAATAATTATAAATTACGTTCCAGAGAAATAGTAGGGGGGCGAAGGTATGCTAGACTTGATCTATGGTTGGTTCCCGAACCGTGCTATTCCCTATTTTTGGTTTCTAGTACAGTCCGGCTGAAGTACGTGGTCGATAACGAAAGGGTGCTCGCCGGACTGTTTAAGTATTGCGCCAAAACTAAACCGCACACAAACTAACGCCGCGCAATACTAGCCACTTTCTTCTCATGATGGAAGCGATATGCCAGCGTTTCATCATCAATCGTTGATCGTAAACGGCCGTATTTCTATCCGAGTTTTCTGCTGTCCATGTTGATGAATGGGGAAACGGCCAAACAGAAAGTTCGTTCGTTTTTTGTTTTTCATTTTCTGTTGACTGTTTTTTGTTAGAATTGGTCAGGAGACAGGTATGTTAACACCAATTCTAACAACCAAACTGTATATTCCTGCAACAAATCCAAAGCTAGTGCAGCGTCCACGCTTGATCAAACAGATGAATGAGGGCTTAGATCGCAAACTAACACTGATCTCAGCACCGGCGGGATTTGGAAAGACGACATTGGTTGCTGATTGGATTGCCCAATCCAATCAGCCATTTGCATGGTTGTCATTAGATAGCAATGATCGCGATCCGGTACGTTTTGTCACCTACGTGATCGCGGCCATCCAAACCATCATGCCAGATGTTGGACATGAGTTGGTAAACACCGTGCAGTCGTCACAATCAGTTCCAGTTGAATTGATCATGACAGCCTTGATCAACGACATTGCCACATCACCAGATTCATTTGCGCTTGTGCTGGATGATTATCATGTGCTCGATGCCCGGCCCATAGACGAGATCATAATGTTCCTGCTAGAACATCTGCCGCCACAAATGCATGTGGTCATCACCACACGCGAAGACCCCTCATTTTCACTTGCACGTATGCGTGTAAGAGGCGAACTGACCGAGATACGCGTGGCGGATTTGCGTTTTACAGTCGCTGAAGCCACAGAATTTCTCAACCTGAGCATGGGACTTAATCTGACTCCTGACGAAGTCTCAAAGCTGGAAGCACGCACGGAAGGATGGATTGCCAGCCTCCAATTGGCGGCGGTCTCTATGGCGGGGCACAGTGATACGGCCGTTTTCATCAAAACATTTACCGGCAGTCATCGCTACATTTTGGACTACCTCGTCGAGGAAGTCTTGCAGAGTCAACCGCAGCATGTTGTAGATTTTTTGTTGCAAACCTCCATCCTGGACCGATTAAGTGCTTCCCTATGTGATGCTGTGACAGGATTAGAGAATGGGCAACAAATGTTGGAGAGATTAGAGCGCAGCAATATGCTCATTTTTCCATTGGACGATCAGCGGCAATGGTATCGATATCATCATCTCTTTGCAGATGTGTTGCAAGCCCATACCAAACTACAACATCCCGAGCAACTGCCAACTTGGCAGCACCGCGCAAGCAGTTGGTATGAACAACATGGGTTCCGGTCTGATGCAGTTCGATATGCTTTGATTGCCAAGGACTTTGATCGCGCCGCCAATTTGATTGAGCTATCATGGCCAGTCATCCCGCAGGGAATCCAGCCTACAACATGGCTTGGCTGGGTGAAAGCACTCCCAGACGAATTGGTTCGTGTACGACCTGTACTTAGCGCAGGCTACGCCTGGACTTTGCTGGATAATGGTGAGCTAGAGGCTGCCGAATCCCGTCTTCGTGATGTCGAACAATGGCTGGATGCTGCGAATAATGAAGACAAAATGACAGAGATGGTTGTGGCAAATGAAAAGGAGTTTCAGTCACTTCTCGCAACAACAGCTATTGCTCGTGCCTATCTAGCTCAGGCTCGCGGCAATTTACCCGGAACTATAAAAAACGCCCAGCGTGCCATGGACCTCTTATCAGAAAACGATCATTATTGGCGCGGAACAACTGCTTTATTCCTGGGTATGGCCCAGTGGACCAGCGGAGATTTGGAATCAGCTTACCAGATGATAACCGAAGGCATCGCCAGTCAGCGCAAAGCCAACAATCATTATTTTCAGGTCTATGGAACAGTCATCCTGGCAGATATTCGTGTAGCGCAAGGCCGCCTTCGTGAGGCTCTCAGCACCTACGAGAAAGCTTTGCAGCTTGCATCATCTCGTGTGTCAATTGATGGCACGGGCGTAACCGTCAACCTATATGTCGGTTTGGGCAATCTGTACCGTGAATGGAACAAGCTGGAAACTGCATTACAACATCTGCTAATTGGTCAGGCGGCAAGTGAACGGGTGGTCATTCCCGGCAGCGAGTATCGACTTCATGCAGCGATAGCTTGCATTAAAGAGGCACAAGGCGATTTAGACAGCGCACTCAACTTGATTCAAGAGGCTGAGCGAACGTTTCAACCGGCAGCTCTTCCCGACTTGCGTCCCATATCGGCAATCAAGGCACGATTTTTGGTTCGGCAGGGCAGGGTAACTGACGCTTTAGAATGGGTTCACAAGCGGGACTTTGATGACAATGCCCTTAGCTATCAGCACGAGTTTGAAAACATTTCGTTTGTTCGGGTAGGTCTTGCTAATTATGAGCAGAACCAAGACGAGCATGTCATTCTCGAAGCAATACAGTTCCTCAATAACCTCTCAGAGGCAGCGGAAGCTGGTGCACGAACCGGTAGCTTAATTGAAATCCTGATTTTGCAAGCACTTGCATTTCAAATACAGGAAGACATGCCGAATGCCATCACGACTATCAACCGCGCCCTCACATTGGCAAAGCCAGAAGGTTACATTCGTGTTTTTGCTGATGAAGGGCAGCCCATGCGCACCCTGTTGGCGGCTAGTCTTGCGCAGGGGGCTGACCCGGTTTTCGTCACACGCTTGATGCGTGCCATCGATCCACAACTTGATGATGACTCGACTGCGCCGTCTCCAAATCAACTATTGATTGAACCACTGAGCAGTCGTGAACTTGAAGTCCTTGGGTTATTAGTAAATGGTCTCTCAAATCAGGCGATTGCAGATGAATTGGTGATTGCAATCAGCACCGTTAAAAAGCATGTTAACAACATCTTTGGCAAATTAGGTGTTGCCAGCCGTACACAGGCTGTTAATCGCGCCCGCGATTTGAATATCTTGTGAAGCAATCTCTAGGTGCGACGCACTTTTCTCAGAGAATTGTTTGACAAGCAATTTATAAGTGCGTCGCACCTGTGGGACCAATACACCCGCCAATAGAACTTTCGAATGCCGACACTCTCCATGTGAGCAAATAGACTGAGAGCAGTAATGAAAACTCAGTATCACAAAAATGGGAGAATGTCGCATGAAGAAACGTTTCGTTGTTTTTGTTCTAGCCTTTGTTTTGATGGGTACGGCCGTTATTACCATTGAACTCGCCAGAAAGTAATATTTTTATCCCACTATTCCCCAACCGGACTTTTTCCCATCCGATATTCGCACCGACGCATGGCAGCAGGATTTAGTATATTTTCAGTA
>QQUD01001027.1 GCA_008501785.1 Chloroflexota bacterium | reverse complement strand
AAAACTAAAAACGATGGATGTCCCGCCTTACTCTACATATAGTGAAGCGCCCAATACGTCTTCATAAAACTTTTTCGCGCGATTAAGATCGCTTACAACAAGAATATGGGTAAGTGCCATGCCAGACATGGGAAAATCTGAGGTCATACTGCCTCCTTTGTAAATCGAACATCTTGTTCGATACCCGATTTTCAGAATCGGTCTACGGTTTACATGCGTGGTGGTGTATCACGTTCATGAAATCTGCCCTGAAAATATTTGTGACTAAATTGTGTGTGACTATGATTTGGTGCGAATTGTTTAAAATGATGAAATCGTTTGTTTATTTGTTGAAGATGCCGGTAGGGTAACAGCCACGTTGAGCATTGGCGGCATCGGATTCCAGGTCTTCCATGAAGTTGTGGAGTTCGGTATCGGGGCGGTATGCTTTGGATTCGGCCCAGCCACCGGCCACGAGTTCGGCATTAACGAGCAGGTTATCGACGTAGACGTAGCGGAGTAAACGGCCGTATCTGTCCACATCACTCACATCTTGCACTAGCCGCACCGTCTGATTGGCAACCAGGGCACTGTTTTTAGCTGTGGCTTCATTGTAGCAAACCTCATCCCGCTCCGGTGTATCGATACCGATGTAGCGGACACGATATTCCTCGCCGTCAATCATTACATCAATTGTATCCCCATCGATTATGTCAACAACTTGCCCCGTTTCTGAATAATTACCGTTTAATTGGGGCGGATTTTGAACCCAAGGATTTTTGCTGGTGATTTCGCGTGTGGTGAATAAGCTGCATGCAAGGGTTGTAAGGATGAAGAGGGTGAGGGGGAGAAACGGCCGTTTTGTCATTTGAAGGTCACTTTTTTTAGAAAAGAAATAGGAAAATAATTAATTGGTGAATTATTCTCTTCCATTGTTTCAACCATTTGTTAACTGCACAATCGGCACTTGCAGCTCCAGCACTGCCGGGTCTTGACGAATACCGTCGATATACGTGGGTCCAGATAAGTGAATTTCACGCAGCGGTCCTGCCGCCACAAAGCCATGTGTGCCAATGTAAGTAATTAGAGCCAGCACACCAGCCGTCATGCCAGGGTATGGCCCTTCGTAAATGAGGCAAGCCGCTTGCTCAACAGCAGGCAGCTCACGCAAGATCAGGTAGTCATTGTCAATTGCTTGATTAATGTATTTGGGAAGAATAGAAACGGCCGTTTCCACATCCAGCTCAACATCAGTGTACTCTTTGTTGTGGTAGAGGGTGATTTCGGGGGTTAACGGCCGTATTCCACACTGCTGCATCAGCGCATAAAGCTGCTCATGATGCACCTTGCAATAATATTCCATCTCTGGAGCCGACGGGACCGGTTCTCGAATGGAGGCAATCGCCTGTGATGGCAGCGACTTCACGACAATTTCGTAAGGAGAAGGCTGTCCAGCATGCTCTAAATGTGTTAGACGGGCTTCTACCCGTTCCAACTGAGCTTGCTTTTCTTGTAATTCTTGTGAAAGGTCAGCACGACGAATGGTCAACATGCCGCGCAGTTGTGCCACTGGCAGATCATCCCCATTGTCCAGCAGGCGGCTGATTTGCTCTAAACTCAACCCCAAATCTTTCAGTGCAATAATGCGGTGCAGCCGCGACAATTGATCAATTGTGTAATAACGATAACCCGTCCATTTGTCGGTATTGCTTGGTTTGAGCAACCCTAGCTTGTCATAATGCCTTAACATTCGCGTAGACACTTGACCCAATTGTGAAAAGTCACCAATTTTAAACATAGGGGGAATTTTTATCACGAATGGCACAAATGGACGAATAACACGAATCCAAAGAAAATTCGTGCCATTCGTTTATTCGTTTTATTCGTGATTTATCTTTTGCGGACGACGTACCAGGCGGCAATGTAGCCGGAACGGCCGTCAATCGTTTGTACATTCAACCATTGGCCCGACTTGCCAATTTTGGATGGGTCTTTATCAATCACTTTTAGCTCAGTGCCAAAGGGCAGATATTTGATCAATGTCTGGTTAGAAATACGGGGTTGAGTGCGTAAGGAGACACCGTTGCCAGTTGTTTTGACAACCAATTGTGAGGTGGGGGTTGGTTTGTTTTCAGTTGCTTCTTGCACCCCAAACGCTGGATCATCTGATGGGGTTACGTACCATGCGGCAACATACCCTTCATTTCCTTCAATGTCTTTCACTTTTAACCATTGGTTGCGCTGGCCGATTTTTGATTTGGCTGTGGTGCTTGCTTCGAGCACCAGCAAATCGTCGGTGCGCTTCAAATATTTGATGACGCTGCCACCGGCTGTGGATGGCTGACGGCGCAGAGTAAGGCTGCTGACGGTTGGTTCAACAACCAGTTTGTCGCTTGATGAGGTTGAACTGGTTGTTGTCGCGGTGGAAGTTTGTGTGGTCGTGCGTGGCGCCTGTTTTTTTGTGGAGGTTGTTTTCTTGGGTGGCGCTTCTTCTGCTGTAGGCAATACCAAATCGCCTTTGCCAAAGATGATGGTGTCTTGGATGATTTCTGTTGGGGTGCCGCCGAAGCCGAAACGGCCGTTTAACGTATTCGGCTTTTCTGGGCTGTTGTACGGGTCCCACATCAAATAATCGTCACCCTGCTTTTTATACAAAACAATCCAATGGCTTTGAACGCCCGCAGCAGGCGAATAATCAACCTGCACCACAGGTAACGATCCCGCTTTGAGCGCCGCATCAATCAAATCTATTGGCGCTTTCTGATCGGTACTGCGTGCCCGTTTTTGGTATTTGACATTGGGGAAAACTGAAGAAATTTTGTAGGCACGCACCCAGGGGCCTTGAAACCCCTCTACTTGCTTCATTTTACTATTAAACGTTACCGGCGTTTCATTTCCCCCATAATAATTGCCCACCATTGTTAAGCTGGTGAGCAAACAGCCTAAATTCCCAATGGTTTCAGTCGAGCCAAACCCCATCACTGTGTCTTTCCAGCGCGGATCATTCTGATAAAGTGGAATATTTGCCATGGTATCTCCTTGTGATGTGAAGTAAGCGGTTAGCTATTAGGTGCCAGGTATCAGCTTCTTGCTGAAAGCTGATACCTGGCACCTGATACCTGATTGCTATTCTTCTTTATGAAACTCTGCATACTTTTCACGCACAGCCTCGTCAACAATATCATCAATGGAAAGGCGAAAATGCCCCCATAAATATTTCAGCATTTCATCTACTTCTTTGGTTAAGTGGACGCGTGCCACCAGCGTTCGACCCTTTTTCGGTTTTAAGGGGAAATGTTTTCGGGAAGGTCTTGGTCGTTTATTCATATATCCTCAGAAAATTGTCTTGCCCGGTTCATCATAGCTGGGAAATAAGAACGTTGTCAAACAATTGGCACTGCTTACTTGACAAAAAATCAGAAAAGAAGATATTGACTGGCATCTGAAAAAACAACCTTGGAGTTTTTATGAAAATCACCCCTTTTGCTACCGAACATTTTTTTGATCAATATGAATTTAATACGCCATACCAACTGTGTAACTCTGATTGCGAAACCGTTACTGTAGACGAACTATTGCGAATGGCCAATGTGCCGCTATCTGAATTGGGGCAATTATCATTGGGTTATACAGAATCGCAAGGCAATCCACAATTGCGTGAAGCGATTGCCGACGCCTATGACAGTGTCACAGCTGATGATGTTGTGGTTTTGGGCACACCTGTGGAAGGCATTTACCTCGCCGCCCGCGCACTGCTGGAAGAGAGTGATGAAGTTGTGGTGCTGACGCCAGCGTACGATGCATTGATCAACATGTTTGAACATGTTGTGGGTGCAAGTCGGGTAAATAAGTGGGCATTTACGGCGGGGGAAAATAGCTGGGAGTTGGATTTTGATCACTTACGCACGCTGATCACACCCCAAACAAAATTGCTGGTTGTGAACTTTCCCCATAATCCTACCGGTTATTTGCCCACAACAGACCACCTGCATGAATTGGCGGCCATTGTCGAAGAGCATGATTTGTGGCTTTTTTATGATGAAATGTATTATGGATTGGTGCATTCAGGCACGCCTACCATTCCTTCAGCGGCCGATGTTAGCAAAAAGGCGGTTGTGCTGTCGGGGTTGTCGAAAACGTATGGATTGCCCGGTTTGCGCACCGGCTGGTTGATTATTCAGGATGAAGCACTACGCCAAAATGTGATGAACTGGAAATTTTACACGAGCATTTGTCCGCCTGCGCCTTCGGAGTTATTAGCGTTGGTGGCGTGGCAAGTGCGGGATCAGCTTCGTGACAAAAATATTGCCCTGATTGAGCATAATTTGGCCCTAGTGGAGGCGTTTTGTTTACGATGGCCGGGTTTGTTTGCGTGGAAACGGCCGTTAGCCGGCTCCACCGCTCTCGTCAAAATGAACGTCCCCTCTGTTACTGCACTTTCCAAACAGCTAGCAGATGAAGCGGGTGTGCTCATCCACCCTGCCACCACCCTGGGCAGCGATGACCAGCACATGCGTATTGGTCTAGGGCGTGCTGCATTTGGTGAAGCGCTGCAAAAATTCGAGGCATATTTAAAAAATGGAACGCAATTCACTCAGTAAAGACCCCTTTACACAATTTGAGAAGTGGTTTCAAGATGCCCAGGCCGCAGAAATGCCTTATCCTCATGCAATGAGTTTGGCGACTGCTTCAGCCACGGGTGTGGTGTCGTCGCGCATTGTGCTGCTGCGTTATTTTGATGCAAAAGGGTTCATCTTTTTCTCAGCGACCAACACGCTCACGGCGCAACAAATAGACGAAAATGCGCAAGTGTCGCTGCTGTTCCCGTGGTTAGTGTTGGAGCGACAGGTGAAGGTGATGGGAACGGCCGTATCCCTTCCCACCCCCGAAGTCCTTCGTTTCTTCACCACTCGTCGCCGCGCTACTCAGATGGGAACCTGGCTGGCTGAATCGGGTGGTGTGGTTACGTCCCGGTCTGTGATGCAGGCTAAATGGGCCGAAATTAAACAAAAATTCCGCGACGGACAGATTCCCATGCCTGATTTCTGGGGCGGTTATCGCATTGTGCCGCAATCAATCGAATTTTGGCAAGGCAACCCCGATGGTCTACATGATCGCTTTGTGTATACCCGTCAAGATGAAAAATGGGAAGTTTTGCGGCTGCTGCCATGACGCTGGCCCCGATCCTGTCAGGGTCGGGGCCAGCTTGCTATTGCACTTCGTTTAATTCTCGTTGACGCGGTCGATGATTGGTGGGGCAACCGGGCTAAATGTACCGAGATAGTTGACGAATGCTTCGAGGTCATTGCCACCGTCAAGCCATGTTGATGGGTCTATCGTAGTGAACGTGGTGAAATTATCAAGACCATAGGCAAGGTAGATAGTTACTGTCACCAGGTACGAATCAGTTGGACTGAGGGGGACGCCATTCAATTGCACATTGCTCACTGTTACCGATGTGCAGTTACCCGCCTCTATCGTCTTAGAAAGATCGTAGGTGAAACCGTCGGACACGCCAAGGTGCTGGAATGGACGGCTCGACCCGGTGGGCTGGCATTGATCTTCAAGCACCGAGATGATCTGTGCCCCAGTCATTGGGAACGTGAAGAGTGTGTTGTTAAATGGCTGGACCATGAATGCCTCGCCATATGTAACGACCCCATCCCCTTCACCGGTTGACTCAGGGTAGATTAGATCGGAGCGGACACCACCGGGATTCATAAACGCGATCTGCGCGCCGTTATACGATGTTGCCCACAGTTGAGCGTCGGCGATGAGGTTGCCAGCCGCAGACTCGACGCCACGATCCTCTTCGGCCGGGATGCCGCCACGAAAGATTGACTCCGTAATTGTTCCGACAGGCGTGCTGCCAGCCGCGTCGACCAGTGGCTGCCACTTGTCTATGATTGCCGTGAGTGCCGGATCAGGTGTCAGAGAGGCCTGATCAACGATATGATTGGTGGCTGTACTCCGGTAGCGGTTAACATTCCTGGTCCACTTGTTAAGGACAAGGTTTAGTTCAGTGACGACTCGCCCATACGAGTAAGCGCTTGTCACAATGCGTGGCCGGCCAATAGGGTCTTGCAATACGCAGTTGTACGGCTGATGGGTGTGGCCGGTGATGATCGCATCGATCTGGGGATGGAGCGCGTCATTGATGGCGACGATTGGCCCGGAGATGCCGGCGCACGAGTTTATGTCATCAGAAGGCGAGGCCTGCATCCCACCTTCATGCAGCAGCACGACAATAGCCCGGACGCCTTTGCGTCGCAAGATCGGTACGAGCTTGTTGGCGGTCTCGGCCTCGTCGAGAAAGTCCCATCCCAGAGCACCAGCTGGGGCAACCAGAGTGTCAGTGGCCTCGAGTGTCATGCCGATGAAGGCAACTTTGACGCCTCTGATTCTCTTGATTTCGTAAGGGGGCAGGGGTGTTTCGCCAGCTTCGTTGACGACGTTGGCGGCGAGCCACTGGAAGTCGGCACCGGCAAACGGCAGGTCGGGGAAGTAGCAGCCATCAACCGGGTGACAGCCGCCGTTCTGCTTACGGAGCAGTTCGTCTACGCCTTCGTCGAACTCGTGATTGCCCACACTGGAAATGTCGAGCTGCATTGCGTTTAGTGATTCAATGGACGGTTCATCGTGGAAGAGACCGGAGAACGCCGGTGAGCCGCCGATGAGGTCGCCAGCGGCGACGGTCAGGCTGTACCGGTGATCCTGGCGCAGCTCATTGAGCTTTGCTGCCAGGTACTCGGCCCCACCGGCAGTGGTGCCATCCACGGTGCCAGGCGTGTTCGCCTCGAGATGACCGTGGTAGTCATTGATCCCAAGGATTTGAAGATTGATAAATCGCCTCCTTGGGTTGGGACGCCCTTTGCCTGCCGGTGCCGCAGATGCGGCCTGCGGGAGCAGGAGCAGTACAGCCAAAAATGACATTATAAAAACAACGAATTTATGCTTCATGTGTATCCTCCCATGAATAATAAAATATGGATTTGGCTCCCCCTCGGACCCAAAACCGTTGATAGGATATTCCAAATGGCCTTTCTTCGCAGTCGCTATGTTTACATTCACAAGTAGTACGGTAGTAGGGGGCCGTCCCTTTGAATATAGCCACGACTTGTTTAGAGTGTGATCGGGCTCCGATAATCGCCGGGGTGTGGTGAAACGATCCTACTAGAGGCGAAACTAAAAAATACAATGTCTAGTAATAAATTGTGAATGGTGAATGGGTGCGCTTGGTTGGAGATTGTTGGTACAATGCGGGGGATTTTGTTTTAGGGAATGCATATGAACTTGCTTAAACATCCTGAGTATAAGAAATATTTGGCTGATAGGGAATTGGTAGATGCGGTGCGGGCGGCGTTGGTGGCCTGGATGGATGGGAATGAGGCGGCGGGGGATGGGTTGAAAACGGCCGTTTCCCACCTAACCACCCTCTTTCAAAAATACAACCAGGTAATGTGGCAAGCGTATCCGTTCTGCCGCATGTGCTTGGGGGGGTGTTGTGTGGTGGGGGCGTCGGAAGTGACGCCAATTGATGTAGCGGCATTGACGGTGCTGGGTCACGATTTGCCAGTCTTGCCTGAGCAGACGCATCATGATGAACGGGCCTGTGTGTATCTTGGTGAGCAAGGTTGTACCTGGCCTGCCGATTGGCGACCGCTGAAGTGTATGACGTTTTTTAGTTTAGGTAGTGGCGATTGGCAGTTGGAATCGGCGGATGAGGATTACGGCCGTTTAACGCAAGCGCTGCAAGCCATCTTCGAAAAATATTTACCAACGATTTTGGGTGAAGACCATGCCATTGATGTGCGTACGTTGGTGGATCCAATTCAATTTGCGCCGATGTTGTCACGTGCGTTGGCAGATGTGTATTTGCCGGAAGGGATGGGGGGTGAAAACGGCTACTTCGGCGGCGCTCAGTACAGGCGTTTGCCCACAACAGATGCCGACCCAATCAGCAGCGCCTTGATGTTTATTGCTGAGGTGATTGAACAAATTGTTGAAAACCCCAATAAGGATGATGATACGCTGCTGGCGGATTTGGAGCAGTTTGAATGGATACTGACGGGGCAGCCTTCGAAATTGAAGGGGATGTTGGGGGTGTTAAACGGCCGTTATGCCACAACCTCATCAAACTCCATTCACGCACAATTTAGCCAACACATTCAATTTATGCTGCATCACCGGTTTTAGCTAAAATTTCGGTGACGTTAATTTGCGCTATTTCTCTGAAACGTGTCACATCTAGTTCCATAATGTAGGGGAATGCAAACATCAAAAGGATGATTTCAAACCCATAGACGGCATAATAACTAAACAAATCCTGGTTGGTAATGGCGAGCGTGATGTCACGAATCACGCCGCCCAGCAGTGTGCCTGTGCCCACACCAACTGCTTGCGCAAACCCCCAAGCTCCGAGATAAACACCGGCTCTGTTCGTTTCGGTCATATTCATCATCAAGGTGAGGTTGGTGACGGCGA
>QQUD01000324.1 GCA_008501785.1 Chloroflexota bacterium | reverse complement strand
TTTCGCTTTCTTCAATGTGTCTTGATTTTGGATGGTTAGGTGCGGCTGCATGAAACGGCCGTAAACATCTGCAAACCAGGGCGATTTTGCCGGTAAAGGTTCTTGCCATACCCGGCCATAGATTGTTAATGCATCTTCAATTGCGCCATGTTCTAATTTGATGAGCATGAGCGGTGGCAAGATGAAGAGGAGGGAAAGGTAGGAGTGGACGGAAACGGCCGTATCCAATGCCTGCTGTAAAGCTGCAATCGCCATATCCCGTTTACCCGCTCTCCACAGCGCATCTGCATAAGTTCCCTGTACCCATGACGCCTCAGCAATTTCGCCCAAATCATAAAAAATATCAGGGGTGCCATGAAGGTGAGATATCGCCGCATTTGCGTCATTTTGGACTAAGGCAGCCATACCAGATACTTGCCCTGCCATTGCTTGAAAGCGTGCCAGCCCTTCTTCTCTTGCCAAAAGGCGTGCTTGTTGTGTTTGTTTATTTGCCAACACATAATCACCATTGAGCAGATGCCCCATTGCCGTGCGTACAACCAGCAGCGCATAGCGAATGCCACGCCGCAGTTCTGCCTCAAACGATTGCTGCTGCATAGCTGCTCCGGCGGCAACCTCTCCTCGCAGTTGTACAGCAAGTGCCAAAACACCTTTTTTCAACTCTAAACGCAGTCCCATTGACTCCACAATGGAAACGCTTTCTTGTCCTAATGAGACGGCTTCGTCAAGCTGGCCTGTAAAAATTGCAATGCGGCACAAGAGTGATGCCACATCTGCCAACCCGCGCTGATCGCCAAGCTCATGAAAAATGTGCTGGCTTTGTATTAGCAGTTGTTTTGCTTGTGGAAATGCGCCCAAACGACCTTCGGTGCGCCCCAACGCATAAAGGGCAGCCGCCTTGCCGGAACGATCCCCCAAGGATTCATAGAGCTGCAAGCATTTTTTAAAAGCAACATGCGCTAGTTTGTGATCGTGAGTTGATTGATTGTAGCCAGTTTGCAAGATGGCAAATGCATGCACAGCTTGCACATCTGGAGTGGAATCTAGTGTGTCTAGCATGGCAATGCTGTCATCTAGTAGTTGCGTTGCCCATTCAGCTTGCCCAGTTTGGTGGGCGAACAAACCTAGCCAAGACAGCGTCGAAGCCAGGAGTAAACTGGTTGTTGCATCTTTGTTAGACTGTGTTAACCAGACAGGAATGGATTGGTTATGTGTAATTGCTGACACCAGTCGTTTGCCAATCGCCACTCCGTGATTTAAACGACCGCGCCACCAGTAAAAATAGGCAAGGCTTTCTAGTCCGGCAGCAAGCAGAGACCATTGTTTGCGACGGACCGCCCAATCCCAGGCTGCACGAACGTTGTCTCCTGCAATGTCTATTTCTTCTAAAGCGGATTGCTGCTGTGCGCCTTTGAGGACATTGTTTTGGCGATGCAGCCATTGG
Source organism: Chloroflexota bacterium (assembly GCA_008501785.1). The sequence continues at coordinate 7,032 of QQUD01000324.1, read as the reverse complement.
CAATAGTAGGTGGTGTGTTTATCGCGAACGGCCGTTTCCCACTCCCCATCCTCCGTTAATTTATCTACTGCATATTGACGCACCAGCCCATGAATTTCAAACTGATCTTGAGATTGACTGTAACGCAGCAGCGATTTGTTTACTAAATTAGAGAGCAATCGCAGCGATGCCCCGGTAATTTGCTGTGCCGCTACACGAGAAAAGCCATCTTCTAAGACGGACAAGGCAGGCAGCACTGCTTGCTCAGACGCATTGAGCCGCCGCCAGGTGGAATCAAATACGGTACGCATACTGCGATGGCGTGCAGGCAAATCTCGCAGCTCTGTTTCTAAAAAGTCCAGGCTGTTGTGGAGTTCGGCCACAATGTCTGCCAGCGACATCATATCTACCCAAGATGCGGCCAGTTCTAGGCCAAGCGGCAGCCCTTCAACCCATTGGCAAATTTGCCCGACAAATGCCCATTCATCTTCTCTGATGTCAAAATTTGGGCGAATGCGCTGCGCACTTTGCAGAAAAAGCTGCACGGCCGGATAGTTGGGCCAATCTGAGGCATCCAGTGGTAGATCGGCAGTTATGGGAAAGTTTAGTCCTTGCAGTGGATAAACCTGTTCGCCATGCAATTGCAGTCGTTCGCGTGATGTGACCAAAATGTGGACGGCAGGCGCAGCCCGTAGAATTTCGACTAAAATGCGTGTGCCACTCAATAAATGCTCGTAGTTATTCATAATCAGCAGCATGCGCTTGTCACGAAGATAGTTGAGCAGCTGCATTTGTGTCGATTGACCCATTTCTTGGGTGCGTTCTGTTTGCTGTGCGCGTTCAAGCTTGAGATGAACGGCATGGATTATTCCTGGAACAATGTCCTCTTCGTTACGCGGGGGAGATAGGTTTATGAAGTAGATGCCGTCAGGAAATCGCGGCATCACAGTTTGGGCGTCAAGGGTTGCGGTTAGCTGCTGGCTGGCAGTCATGACGGCCAGCCGTGTTTTACCGATACCGCCAGTGCCAACGATGTTGATCAGGCGCACGGCTGGACTGCTTAACCAATCATCGAGTTCATTTAGCTCGCGTTTGCGGCCAACGAAGGGGGTAGATGGTGGGTAGAGGTTGTTGGGAACGGGGGCGATTGGTGTGGTGGTGTGTGGAGGGGATGGGGAAACGGCCGTTTCCCCATCCAACAACACATCTCCTGCCCGAACAGTTTTTACTAATGCGACCATCTCTGCCGAGGGCGGCAGATCAAGCTCATGACGGAGCGTGCGAGTGTATGCTTCAAAATGCGTGATGGCTTCGTGGGTGCGGCGACTTTGTGCCAGGGTGGTGATCAACTGTTGGTGTCCTGGCTCGTGCAAATCCTCAATTGTAATCTGCTGTCTGGCATAGGTTTCGGCTTGTTCTAGCTGCGATTGCTGCAAAGCGTGGGTTGTTAAGGTTTGCAATGTTTCTAGCATGGTGCGGCGGCATTTTTCTTCCCAGGCGCGGCTCCATTCGGTAAATGGATTATTTTCGGACAGGTGAAAATCTTCGAGAAAGGAACCACGATAAAGCGAAACGGCCGTTTCCAATTGGCTAATGTCTGTTGCTTTAGCGTGTTGCAAAAATGTGGCCACATCAAGCTCAAAATCAACATCGGGATTGATATGCACTGTGCTGCGATTTGTGAGCAGCAAAGGATGGTCGTCTATTTGGGGGATGGCTTGACGCAGTTGGTAAAGTGTTTGTCGCAGATTGGCCTGCGCTGATTTAAGCAGCGTCCCCGGCCAGAGCAGTTCCATGAGGGCTTGGCGGGGGTGAACGGCCGTTCCCAGCGTATGTTCAACTGTCAGATAAATCAGAAGTGCCTGTGCGTTGCTGCTGCGAAATTTCAGCAGGGGGTGATTTTGGTAAACGGCCGTAAATGGCCCCAGTAAGGAAAGAGATAACGATGGCATGGCGGCATTATAACATGTGATCACACTGGAAACGATGGGTTGATCACGCTTTTTTTGCACTTGTTGACGCAATGATCACGCTTGGATGATGATGGGGTGGCAGAATGGGAAGTAGTAAAAAGTAAGTAGTGAATGGCGTAAGGCTTGCTGTTTACCGAATACAATTTGACGGAGGTTTTGAAATGAATATGGATATGCTAGGTGGGGATGCGATGTTGTTTTTTGAGATGAAGAAGAGACATACCGAGAAACAGGGTGGTGTGTCAATAGTGGCGGAAACGGCCGTTTCCGAGTCTACGCGAGTTAATCGGTTCGTTGATACGTTGCAGCAGATTAACTTCGCACCACTGCGACCTGAATCAATTCGCAAAACAACTGAACAGCATGTCTGAGAAATTAAAATGGGACGCAGATAAACGCTGATAAGAGGAGAATTAAAGCCTAAAACGTCAACAAATCTGCGTTAATCAGGAAAAATTGCGTCCAAATATTCTTTCTCCGACACACTTAGGGCTGTGGGATAATTAATGTTTGCCCCAGCGTAACCCGGTTTACGTCAGCCAGATTATTGGCTTTGGCAATTTCTTCGACAGTGACGTTATATTTTCGGGCAATTGAGTAAACCGTATCACCAGCCTGGACGGTGTGGGTTTTTTCGTCGGAAACGGCCGTTTCGCCTTCGCTTTCTTCCACTGCTTCCTCTGTAGATGTGGCTTCTTCAACGGCCGTTTCGTCCATTTCCTCTTCTTCTGTCGCCGCATCAGCCGCATCCACATTTTCAGAATCAGCAGGTGTTTGGCCAGCGTCGGTTTCATCAATGGTCATATCGGTTGCGTCAGCCGGTTCTGACAGCCCTTCACCCATTACGGCAGGTACAATTTGATTGCAGATTAACCGCCGTGAGTGCGCCACCACCAGTACCACTACCACACAGACGCCTATCAACAGCAGGAATGTGATTATTTCACGGCGTGTACTTGGAGTTTGTGTCTCTTCCATTGTGTTTCCTCCAGAAAAAAACGAAAAACAAAAAACGGAAAACAAAAGGGTTATCGACCTAATGCATTTATTGCTTCGTCGATGGGGTAATCGGTGGATGAATCTTGGGCTAGAATCCAGTCGATTACCGGTTGTCGCCAATCGATTCCTGTATCATAAGCGGTGGGGTCTGATTGCGCCAAGATCGTGTAGTCATCGCCACCTGCATACATGAAACTGTTTACCAGCAGGCTGTATGTGCCGTTTGGATCGAGGGGGTCCCCACTCTCTTTAAATGACCACGTTATGACATCACTTTCCATGCCGCCAACCGCATCACCGGCTGCGCGGGCCAAAATTTTTCGTAAGTCAGAACCCGAAACAGTTAGCTCAATCAGAACGTTGTCAAATGGCATGATGGTGATGATGTCAGATAGCTCAATATCCCCCGGCGGCAAATCCGCTCGCATCCCACCGAGATTGGTGATGGCGACATCTGCCGTTGGGTAAGCCCACAGCCATGCTTCCGTTGTCAAATCTTGCATCGCTTGACTACGCCGCTCCAATCCAATTTCGGTATAACCAATGACGACAGCTAATTCTTCGTTGGTTGCGGCTTGCCATTCGGCCACAATTGCTTCCACCATAGGGTCTGCCTTGCCGCCTGCATTTGGGCGTACACCATAATCTACATCAACAACCTCTTTTGTTTCAGCGTCGATAAAAAATTCCGCAAATGCATAGCTTGATAAACTGGAGCCACCTTCTAGCAGCACAATATTGGCAACTTCATCTGCAAACAACTCATTACAATGCCCACCCCCTAACAAATGAATGCCTAAATCGGCTACCGCATTTGCCAACTGCTCTAGTTCGTACCGGCAAATATGTCCCGGCACAAGAATCAGATCAGCGCCTTCTTCTTTTACCTGTGGGACAACCTCGCGCAGTGCCGTTGTATAGTCGATGAACTTGAACTGGGCAACGTTAGCTGGATTTGTGGTTTGTGGTGTCAACTGCGTAGTCAGGCCAATGATGCCGACTTGCATATCACCAACACCGACAATCGTATAGGGTTCAATCCCCAGGTCTTTTGGGAATGAACCATCATCAACATAGCGAATGTTGGCGCTAAGGAATGGAAAATCAGCTTGTTGGGACCGCAGCAGCAGCGCATCCAGCCCAAAATCGAATTCGTGATTGCCTATCGCAGCGGCTGCGTAGCCCATGCTGTTCATCACTTCCACCATGCTGACACCATCGAACCAGGTGGAAATGGCTGGCCCGGTCCACATATCGCCCCCACTCAACACCAGAAACGGCCCTTCAGGATCATAGGCTTCTTCGCTGCCCCACAGGCCCATTAGCTGGGCAGCGCCTTTTTCTGGCGCGATGCCTTCCATCCAGCCGTGTTCGTCGTTGGTGTAGAGGATGGTGATGGATGATGGGGTGTCAGAATCTATTGGTGGAGGTGTGGCGCTTGGTTGTGGGGGTGTGGTGGGAGAAACGGCCGTTTCTTCCGCCACACCCTCTGCAATCGTCGGTACAGGCGAAACAGCCACTGCTGTCTCTGCTGGTGCTGAGGCTTCCTGTTCGCCTGTACATGCACTCAAAATCGCCATAAATACCAGGGAAAGGATATAAATTCTTGATTGTTTCCAACTTCTCAGGTTCACATAATGAGAGTATCAGGCTTGATGAGATTGGTCAAGCTGGTGTATTTGACAAAATTGAAAATACGGCAAATAATCTTTGTAATCAAAGTTAATCGTGCCAACCCACAAAATCTAGTAATCTATAATTTCAGCCGAAAACAGGAGGGCAACATGATCTTTCTCATTATCGCATTGGCAATCATCGTTATTATTCTTGCCGTTTTATTGTTTAAGAAGAGACAACAGCTTTCTCGATATCAAGGTCTTATGGATGTTGAAGGCGAACAATCGCGTATCCAAACAGAAAACGAAAAAATCTTGAAAGAGATCGAGAATTTAGAAGGAAAGAGAGCAAAGATTAATGAAGAAACTTCAATAGAGATTAATCAATTAAAAAGTAAAAAAGATAACCTCAAATCAGAAATTATTGATCTTGAAGATGAACTTGAGTTTCAATCATTTGGCCTCTACAAACCAATTTATGATTTTGAAACATCAGATGGCTATAAAGCAAAGCTCAATGAATTTCGACAACTACAAAAGCAGCTAGTCAAGGATAAAAAAGCCGTACACTTTGCCTCTGAATGGACAGTTGAAGGGAGCAAGGCCAAAGGCAAAAGAATGATGAACGAGCAGCGCAGATTAATGCTACGAGCATTTAATGGGGATTGTGATGCGCTTATTACTAAAGTTAAATACAACAATTTTGATCGAATTCGTGCAAGAATAAGCAAATCTTTTGAAGCAATCAATAAATTGGGAAAAACGCAAAACTGTCAAATCACAGCAAAGTACCTTGATTTAAAAATGCAAGAGTTGCATTTAATACATGAATATCAAGAAAAGCGGCAAGCCGAAATAGAAGAACAGCGGGAAATCCGCCAACAAATGAGAGAAGAAGAACGCGCTCGACGAGAACTTGAAAAGGCGAAGCGAGATGCTGAAAAAGAAGAAAATCGGTATCAAACTGCATTAGAAAAAGCGCGTCGAGAAATGGCAAAAGCAACAGGTGAACAACAGCAAAAACTTGAAGCTGAATTGGAACGATTAAATCAATTGTTAATAGAAGCTCAAGAAAATAAGGAACGGGTACTATCCAGAGCACAAATGACTCGATCTGGGCATGTTTACGTTATTTCAAATATAGGTTCTTTTGGTGAAAATATTTACAAAATTGGCATGACCCGTCGATTAGACCCAATGGATCGTGTCAAAGAACTTGGTGATGCATCAGTACCATTTTCATTTGATGTTCATGCAATTATTTTTTCAGAAGACGCTCCGGGGCTAGAAAATGCGCTCCATAAAGAATTTAGCTATAAACGCGTTAATCAAGTAAATCTTCGCAAAGAATTTTTCAATGTTTCACTTGATGAAATTAGGGATATTGTACATAAAAACCACGGAGAAATTGAGTTTGCTTTAGTGGCTGAAGCAAAAGAATATCGAGAAACACAATCCATTACAAGCCAAGTCGGGCATCAAAATGGAAAGGTTTTAGAAAAAACCCTGAATTAACATTTCAAAAACGAAAAAAGAGATGGCACCTTACCGTCTCTTTTTTTGTTGCATAAAAGTTTTCTATTGATAAAGTGACTCAGCTTTAAAGTGGGAGTGACTGGCTGCCACCATTAACAATCAACAATTGACAATTGACAATTAGTAATTGACAATTCCCCCATGACCCCTCCCAAAAAAGTCTTAACCATTGCAGGCTCCGACAGCGGCGGCGCAGCCGGATTACAGGCCGATTTGAAAACCCTAACAGCATTAGGTGTGTATGGGATGAGTGTGGTAACGGCCGTTACCGCCCAAAACAGCATATCCGTCAACGGCGTCACCTGGATGACGCCCCAATTTTTGATGTCCCAACTCGATGCCGTCTTATCTGATTATGGCGCTGATGCTGTGAAAACTGGCTTTTTAGGGCAGGCACAGCTCATCATTGCTGCATCAGCCAAATTGCAAACATATCGCCCCAAACATATCGTCATTGATCCAGTGCTGGTTAACCATCGCGGACAGCCCATGTTTCCGCCAACGACGACAGATATTTACCGCACCTATCTGCTTCCATTTGCCACCATGATCACCCCCAACCGGCATGAAGCGGCCTTGCTTGCGAATCATTCCTTGCCTGAATCAACTGAACTCGACGCCATTCGCAGCATAGCCAAAAGCTTGCGTCGCTTTGGTCCTCGTTATGTGCTGATCAAAGGTGGCCGCCGCAACCACAAAATGGTGGACATTTTATTCGATGGCAGCCAATTCACTCATATCGAAGCCAAAACAATCGACAGTGCAAACACGCACGGCGCAGGCGACACACTGTCGGCGGCCATCTGTGCATTTTTGGCGAAGGGGCAGGATGTGAAAACGGCCGTTTCTCACGCCCACACCTTCACCCACAACGCCATCAAACGCGCCAAAGATTGGCAGCTCGGAGCCGGCCACGGCCCATTATCACA
>QQUD01000187.1 GCA_008501785.1 Chloroflexota bacterium | reverse complement strand
CTATTGAATTGAATCGGGTTGGTTTGTCCGTTTGTAATACTTTTCCTAGCGCAGTCGTAAATTTATTGACTTCATCACGAGTTGCCAGGCACTCTTGTAGTCGTTTGGGAATTTGATCTTTGGACCAACCAAACATATCACACGAGGCTGGCTTGTGGGTGATGATCTCACCGGAATTGTTTAACATGAGAATTGAGTCAGGGCTATTGGTTAAAATTCCATTTACCTGCCCCATTGCATGTTGCAATTCGGCCGTTCTCGACGTAACTGCGTCTTCTAAGAGTTCGTTTTGTGCTTCAAGCTCTTGGTATAACCGGGTGTGTTGAATGGCAACGGCCGCATAATTTGCAAAAGCTTGCAAATTTTCTACATGTTTAGATGTAAAAAAATCGGGTTGAGTTGAATCAACATTAAGGCAGCCAATGACATCATTACCCAGGATAATCGGCACGCAAATAATCGATTTTATCCACTCTAATTTTGGAAAATCGATCCAATTGGAGTCTAAGCCACTATTGGGAATGTATATTGCTTCTTTTGTTTCAATAAGTTTTAAAAAGTTAGGTGCTTCGTGGAGAGGGAGTGCTCTGTTTGTCATCTCTTCATCAGAGAGGTATTCGTTGTAAAGTCCATCGTATCGAATGAATTGAGCGATGTCAGACTCAAATAGAACGATATTGATGCCATCATAGGGAATCACCCGCGCCACATTTTTGATAAGACGGGTAATAATTTCATCAAAATTAAAGCTGCTTTTGAGCGAAACGGCCGTATCTCTTAAAGCTTCCGCAAAAATGAGCTGTTTTCTTTCTGCTTCTTGGGCGCGAATGCGTTCAGTAATCTCATGTTGAGCTTGAGCAAACAAGCGTGCATTATTGCTGGCTGCAGCCACCTGCGGTCCCAATGTTTCTAGCAGTCGCATATGATCGTTGGTATATGCATTGAGCAAATGGCTTTGAATTTGCAAAACTCCGTGAACAAGATTGTCCAATTTTATAGGTATAATCAGCGCAGAGCGCGTTTTTTCCTCATCTTCCCCTGGGTGGTCTTCATGAACTTCCCCGTCATCATCAACATAATAGTTTCCGATTGTCTTGCGAATACGCATTTGTACATCATTGATTACGAGCGATTCCCCAAGATGAATAGCATCACTTTGCATTCCTTGGCCCAATTCATTAAGTTCGATGGATGGGAAATTTGTTATATCGTGTTCCTCCCCCTTATAGTTAACATAAGCACAAGAAATCAGCCTTGTTTCATTGTCAAAAGTCGAAACGATGAGTGTCGTACATGGCATACTGCTGCTGATCACTCGATAAACTGTGCGATAAATTGTAACTAAGTCGAGGGTTTGTCCCAGCTCTTTACTGGCTTCATATAAAATATTGAATTCTTGATTTCTTTTTTTTAACAATGCTTCAGTCGATACATCTGAAACAGTTGAAAGGGGCTGTTTATATAGGCTGGTCCAAAAATTCTTGATTTTTGACCAAGAATAAAACATGCTCGCAAAAACAATCATTGGCAAAGCAAATGACAAAATTGCCGTAAATGCTGGTGGTTCATTGATTGTGATGGACAAATGTTTTACCCTCAAATTTTTGCTTGCCTGATTGTACTATTTGCTGACACAGTGCACGCAAAGAAGTTGAATTACCATTCATCTGATTTTGTTGTTAGGGTAATGATGATGAAATTAGTGAATATAGTTGGTCTGATAATCTTAGAGAAAGAAAAAAGGGATGCCTATAGGCAAATATGTCTAAGGGTTTGTCCGTATATAACGCTATCCTCCCAAAGGTTTGGGCCATTGGGAAGGTTATCCTAACTCAACGTTTTCTTGAACTTTATTGGGTTGTTTTATTCGTGTAAACGGCCGTTTAACAACCACATCTGACTATTAAATAGCTCTTCCCCTTCACCTAACGTTGATGAACGGGGAATATAAGTGCCGTCAGATTTGAGCCAATATCCTTTTGCCGTGTCTTTTAGATAAATTTCTAAAACATTGTCAAGAATAGTCTGCTTCATATCTTTGTCTTCAAGCGGGAAAACGACCTCAACCCGACGATCGATATTGCGCGGCATTGGGTCTGCACTCCCGATATAAAGGTCAGATTTGCCTTGATTGTGGAAATAATAAATGCGACTATGTTCCAGAAAACGGCCGATTACACTAATCACACGAATATTGTCGCTGATACCTTTTATACCGGGTCGTAAACAGCAAATGCCTCGAATAATCAAATCAATTTTAACACCCGTCTGGGAAGCACGATAAAGCGCACGAATTAGCTTTGCGTCAACCAGCGAATTTGCTTTGATAATAATATGACCATCTTTGCCATGTTTCGTTTCTCGTTCAATAAACGCCGTCAACTTTTCACGCAAGTTTACCGGAGCCACCAAAAATTTACGATAATCACGTTGTTTAGAGAAACCGGTCAGGTAATTAAATACCTCTGTTGCGTCAGCGCCAAGCTGCTCATCTGATGTTAACAAGCCTAGGTCTGTATACATGCGTGCTGTATTCGCATTGTAGTTGCCGGTGCTCAAATGAACGTAACGCCGAATACCTTCTCTTTCTCTTCGAACTACTAGCAACATTTTGCAATGTGTTTTCAACCCAATTAGACCATATGCTACATGGACACCGGCATTTTCCAAAGCACGTGCCCATTCAATATTGCTCTCTTCATCAAAACGAGCCTTGAGTTCAACCAGCACGGCTACTTGCTTGCCATTTTCGCGCGCTTTCATCAAGGATTTTACAATTGGGGGATTTGAACCAACCCGATACAATGTTTGTTTAATGGCAAGTACATCTGGGTCTTCGGCGGCCATATTTAAAAAGTCAATGACTGGTAAAAAGCTGTCATAAGGATGATGCAATAAAATATTTTGCCTTTGCAAGATAGAAAAAATATTTTCACCAGAACGCAAAATGGCTGGAGAATGAGGCTGATGAAAATCTTCTTTTAAATCAGGTCGTTCCAGGCGATGTAAATCCCATAAGTTGCTTAGTCCAAGTGGCCCATTGGTTGTATAAACGTCGTTATGCCCAATTTGCAAGTTGGCAATTAGCAGTTCACGGACGTGCTCTGGCGTGCCATCATCAATTTCTAACCTGACAACAGATCCAAAATGTCGTTGCCGCAGATTCTCTTCCATAGTGAGCATTAAATCATCCGCTTCTTCTTCCTGAATTTCCATGTCGGTGTTGCGTGTAATTCGAAACGGATAAGAATCTACAACTTGCACGCCTGGGAACAGACGATCTAAATTTGCCGTAATCACTTCTTCTAACCAGACAAATTTTTGCACGGCTGGAGGAAGTAACTCATCTGGATCAATTGGTTTGAGCGGGACGAGTCGAGGCAGTGTCGAAGGAACTTTAACGCGAGCAAAGTGGGTGCCTTGCGTTTCGGGATCGCGTAGCGCCACAGCCAGATTCAGGCTAAGATTCGAGATATGTGGAAACGGATGCCCCGGATCAAAGACGAGTGGTGTGAGTACCGGGAAAATTTCCCGTTCGAAATATTCGCGTAATTTGGTTTTGGGTCGTTTCCCCAGCCTTTTGTAATTAACAACCTCAACCCCATTCCGTTTCAATTCTGGCTGAAGAACCTCTCGCCATATTTTGTTGGACTGGGAGAATAATTGTGTAATTGTTCGGTGAATGGCAACAAGTGCTTCACGTGGCGTAAACCCATCAGCAGGGCGATCTGTGATGCCAAGCAATACTTGCTGTTTGAGGCCAGAAACCCGTACCATGAAAAATTCATCTATGTTTCCGTTGAAAATTGCTAAAAACTTAATCCGTTCTAACAGTGGATGCTCAGGATTTGAACATTCATTGAGAACGCGTCGGTTGAATTCGATGCTGCTTAATTCGCGGTTAATGTATAAACTGGGGTTTCTTAAATCTACTGTATTCATAGTTGCTCTGGTCTTTATGTGGATTTTTATTAAATTTAGGACGTTTTTGTGGATTTGTCGAATTAATGGTGCAGGGGGCAAGGTGCAGGGGGTAAGGAGTAGGGTGCAGGGGGCAAGAAGATGTGGATTAGAATGTTGTTTGTTTGTGGTGATGTTGGTTTTGGGATTGGTGGGGTGTGGTGGAGATGCGCCGCTGCCGACGGTGGTGCCTTTAGCTGTTTTGCTACCACCACCGCCGACGCCTATTCTTGCAGCAACTGAGCTGCGGCCAGCAACTGAGCTGCGGCCAGCAACTGAGCTGCGGCCAGCAACTGAGCCGCTGCCAGCAACGGCAACGGCCGTTTCCCCCCCCACACTCATCAGTGCCGAAACGGCCGTTCCCCCCGACATCATCACCGCTGCCCAACAAATCGCTCACAGCAATCCCAACCAGTTCCAATGGACTGATGATGTGAATGCGGCTGATTTGCAATTGGTGCTCAATGTCGGACAGCCTTTTGCTGAGTGGGTTTACGCTGTTGCCGCCCCATTTCCCACTGTGGCAGATGGCATTTCGCTGGCTGAAATTCAATCTGCATGGCAAGGTGATACACAGTCGTTTGTGATTGCATCTTCCGATTTGCCAGCACTTAAAATTTTCTTTGGTAGTGCAGGAACGGCCGTTTCCACCACCCCCTCCGCCGAATTAGTCGATACGCTTTGGAAACAACGGCCGTCTTACACCATCCTCCCTTTCCACCAACTCACCCCCCGCCTCAAAGTAATGCAGCTTGATGGCATTTCACCCCATGACCCAGATTTTGATTTATCTGTTTACCCTCTGGTTCTGTCCGTTGGAATCGAAGGTGAGGAAACGGCCGTTTCCAACTTCCTCACCACCTGGAATGGCTCCACCACCAACCGCGACCCCGCCAAAATAACCCGTGTTGCTATGACCGGCGTCACGGCTTTGGTACGAGCCACTGCACACCAAATGGAGCTGAACGGCGTGTCGTATCCGGGAACGGCCGTTTCACCCATTCTCACCAGCGCCGACATCACCCACGTCAGCAACGAAGTTTCATTCTCAGCCACCTGCGCCTATCCCGATCCATTCGGGGGCACTTCATTTTGTTCGCGGGACAGCTATTTCCAACTGCTCACTGACATCGGTGTCGATGTTGTCGAACTGACTGGCAACCATCTCAATGACTTGGGGCGTGAAAATTTGATACGTTCACTAGAGATGTACACCAATGCAGGCATGAGCACATTTGGCGGTGGCGCTGACCTTGCTGAAGCAGAAAAACCACTGCTAATTACCCACAACAACAATCAAATCGCCTTTTTAGGCTGTAATCCGGTTGGGCCAACCTATGCGTGGGCAACAGCCGACTTACCCGGTTCACGCCCCTGTGATGATGGCATTTATGAGCAAATTTCTGAATTAAACGAAGATGGGTATGTGGTCATTGCCACACAGCAATATCATGAGTTTTATCATTACGCAGCAACGGCACAGCAGCAGGTGGATTTTAAAAAACTGGCTGCTGCAGGCGCAACGGCCGTTTCCGGCAGTCAAGGCCACCACGCTCAAGGATTTGACTTCCACAACGGCGCATTCATCCACTACGGACTCGGCAACCTTTTCTTCGACCAAATGAACAACCTTGGCACGCGCCAAACCTTCGTAGACACCTACGTCATCTATGACAACCAACTGATCAGCATCGATCTCTGGACAGGCCTCATCGAAAACTACGCCCGCCCCCGCGACATGACACCCCAAGAGCGCACCGCTGTTCTAACTGCAACATTTAATGCGAGTGAATGGAAGGAAAATAATGAATAATGAATAACGAATAATGAATTGTGAAGGTGGCTCTGCTCATTCACAATTCACAATTCATTATTCACAATTCATTATTTCTTCCTCCCCCTCAATGAATCTGCACCGGGTCCTTAATCGCCCCACGTTCCAGTAACGGCCGTTCATACCCCTCATCCCATCCTTCAGGTGGGGTGGTGGGTTGAATGGAAACGGCCGTATTCTTATAATCCGGAATCTTCGCCCGCGTATCCACCCGGTCCAGCGTCAGCACATTCGCTGCTGCCTCCGCAAAATGGAATGGCACAAAAATCGTTTTTTGCGGCGAACGCTCCGTCACCAGCACGCGCACCTTAATCGCTCCTCGCCGTGACGCAATCTCTGCCCAGTCTCCAGTCTCCAGCCCCAATTCCCCAGCATCCACCGGATGCATCTCACAAACCGCCTCTGGAAACGCATCTTCCAGCCGCGAATTGCCGCTCATCGTGCTGCCGTGCCAGTGGTATAGCACGCGCCCTGTGCTCAAGTTAAACGGATACTCATCATCCGGTTGTTCAGAATCCGTACCATATTCCACAGCCCAAAACTTGCCCCGCCCACGCGGGAAGCCATCGCTAAACAAAAATGGCGTCCCTGGATGATCAAAATCGGGACAAGGCCAATGCACGCCACCCTCCCGATCAATGCGATCATAATCAATGCCACCAAAATCAGGCGTAAGTTGGCGCATCTCTTCCCAAATCTCGCGTGGAAGCGTGTAATCAAATCCGGCATTCATTGTGATACCCAACTGCTGTGAAACTCGCCGCCCCAAATCTGAAATAATGTCCCAATCTGGACGCGATTTCCCAACTGGCTCCACTGCTTTACGGCAGCGCTGTACACGCCGGTCTGTGTTAGTGAACGTGCCATCTTTCTCAGCAAAACTGGTTGCTGGTAAAATCACGTCCGCCATTTCACCTGTTTCGTTGATAAAAATATCCTGACACACCATAAACTCCAACTGCTCCAAAGCGTGTCGTGTGTGCGCCTGATTTGGTTCGCTAATCATCGGATTTTCGCCCAATATGAACATGCCGCGCACTGTGCCATCAACCGCGCCAGTAACCATTTCAGTTGCGGTCAGACCCGGTTCTGGACTGAGCGGCACGCCCCAATGCCGCTCAAATTTGTTTTGCGTAGATGGGTTGTTGACTGCTTGATAGGCGGTGTACACATTCGGCAAGCCACCGCTATCAGAACAACCCTGCACATTGTTTTGACCGCGCAGCGGATTCAACCCAGTGCCAGATTTGCCCACATGCCCACACATCATCGCCAAATTCACAAGTGATAGGGTGTTATCGGTGCCATGGGTGCTTTGGCTGATGCCCATGCCCCAATAAATGGCCCCTTTGCCTGCATTGGCGTACAAACGAGCTGCCTGTCGAATTTTATCAGCAGGCACGCCACTCACTTCTTCAGCCCATTCAGGCGTGTACTGTTCAAGTGATTCTAAGTAGTCACTAAATCCTTCGGTGCGCTGCGCAATAAAATCGGCGTCATACAGCTTTTCTTTGACAACAACATGCGCCATTGCCTGAAAAACGGCCACATCTGTGCCCGGGTTTTGCTGCAGCCAGACAGTCGAAAAATCAGTCATCTCAATCCGACGCGGATCAACCACAATCAGGGTTGCGCCATTTTTGCGCACCGCCTTTTTCAGGTAGTTGGAGATGACGGGATGTGTTTCGGTTGTGTTGGAGCCAGTGACAATGAAGGTGTCCAAGTTTTCCATCTCAGCGATGGAGTTGGACATGGCGCTGGAGCCAATCGAAAGCGATAAGCCTGTCACTGAGCCTGCATGGCACAGCCGAGCGCAGTGATCGACATTGTTTGTGCCGACTAAAGCGCGAATAAACTTTTGGAAAACGTAGGTGTCTTCATTGGTGGCTTTGGCACTGGCATAGCTGGCGATGGCATCACCTCCATTTTCTTTGACGATGCGTACCAGTTCATCGGCTACGTAGTCAAGCGCTTCATCCCAACTAGCTTCACGCCAAATGGGTTTGGCGCTGCGCCCTTCTTCGCGATTGGTGCGAATGAGCGGCGTTTTGATACGTCGTGGATGCTTGACATAATCTGTGCCAAAGCGCCCTTTCACGCACAGCATTCCGTAATTAGGTGCGGCATCAAATGGCGCATCAACGCGGTAAATGTAGCCGTCTTTGACACTAAGGCTAAGTTGACAGCCGACGCCGCAGTAAGGGCAGGTAGTACGCACAGTTTTATCGGGTGAAAGCATGGAATCCTCCAAAAAAATAGGAAGCAGATTGTTTGTAGAGTGAGACAGCATCATACTCATTAATTGAAGTGATTGCAAAGAATTGGGAAAATAATTAATGGAAAATTGGTGAATTGGTGAATTTTTAATTGGATACGGCCGTTTTCTTAGCCTTTCACCACCCCAAAAACAAGGTAATATTGTCAAGATTGAGTAAACACGTAGATTTAGAACGGTTTCAAAAAATCAAAACTTCGAAATCTGCGTCAAAATCTTTAAAATCTGCGTTTTAATTTCTGAATAAGAGGCAATCATGGAACGAATTATTATCGATACTGACCCAGGTGTGGACGATGCTCATGCGATTATGATGGCGTTGGCACACCCTGAGGTGCAGGTGGAAGCGTTAACTGTGGTGGGAGGCAATGTGGGGTGGGCACACACGGTTGCCAATGCGTGTAAGATT
>QQUD01000551.1 GCA_008501785.1 Chloroflexota bacterium | reverse complement strand
GGCTCGGGCAAATAGTTTACCAACATCTGCTTCGCGGGGATAACGGTTTCATCGGTATCGTCTGAATCGACCGGTTTGTCCCGTGTGGCAATAAAGTTGTAGATGGCATTTTCGTCGCGTAAACGGCCGTCTTCTCCATCAAAAGCCCCGTGCGTTTCCAGCATCAATTGGCTCGTGCGCGGTGGGGCCACATGCCGCTCGGCAGTTTCCATCGTTGCCTGCGTATCTTTTTCCGGCGAATTGTTAAACGAACGAATCACCAATCGGGCTATTGACTCACCTGCATTGTCTGTCAACGGCTGGCGCGGAGCCAGTTGTGGAACATCCACCGGCTCAAAACGCAAATAGTGCATCGGCGGCTGATCTGGCAGCGGAATCGTGTATGTCTCCGGGGCAGCTTCCAGCGTTTCCCCATTTCCCGCAATGTCGGCCACACGCACCCGCAGTCGGTAGCCAGCGCCAAAGCGCAGCCGGGGCAGCGAAAAATCAGCGGGTTTAAACTGCGTCTTCAAATGGAATGGAGTCAACGGATCGTTGTCTGGAATTTCAGGCGGATCGTCAGGGTCTTCACTGCGGTTAATCGCCTTTCCTGGACGCGGCGCCACCAAACTCCACCCATCCCAGCGAAAGAGTGATTCATGCACCTTAACATCGTCATTCACAGGAGGCGCACCTTCTGCTGGTTCAGCAGCGCTGGTCATCCCCATTTGCGTAAATCCCTCATCTTCCAACTTCGTTAAATTCGTACCGCTGTCTACAAACAGATAATCACCCACCCGTAGGCACAATGAATGCCACTTTTCGGTTAGTGAATGCCACACGTCCACACGATACCCACGCACTAAATCTTCGGCAAACAATGTTGGTGGTACGCCACCTTCGAGTTCCTGGTTCAACTGCTTTGTGTTTGCAAAATGCGCAATCAGTTGATTTTCCAGGCCATTTTCGAGTAAGGATAAACCTGTCGTTCGCAGCGCAGGGACTCCTGATTCTTCTGGTGTGTCGTCACTACTCAAAGACGTTTCATGATTCAAGCTCACAGCAAATTGGTTGGCTTTGATGGCCGCCCCATCCACATCGACCTGCATCAATCCATAGCGATTTGGATTCAGGGTCAAAAGACCATCATCAACCAGAGGTGTGTCTGGAGTGCGGGAGGCGGCAGCGAAACGGCCGTTTTCTCTCACAAACGCCGTCCAATTCGACTGATCCGTGCTGGCAGCACCCAAGGCAGATATCCACTCCGGTATCACTTGCACACGCGTTGCATTTGGCGGAATTTCGCTTTGCAATATCTCCAGATCAATCACCAAACCCAAATGTCTCATAATCGGCGGATAATCACCCAATGAAGCAATCGCCTGATGAAAATCGAGCGTTTCCTTAAAATCACCTTCCGTTTCTGGAAGCGGCGGTGGGTTTGGGGGCGCGACAAAATCTGTATCTGTGCTGCTGGGGTCTATAAATGGCGAATGAAAAAGCAGCATCTTTTGGAAGGCGGCCCGACGGTTTGCAGGGGTAGGTGTCGCAGTCGGAACACCAATTACCGCACTCGTTCCACCTTGTTGTTGGGCATCAATTAACTGCTGGCGCAAAGCACGCGCTCGGCGAGCATCCCACGGCAGCCCTACATCATCCAACCATCCCTGCAATTCTTCTGGCAAGGTTTCGCCCCGATAGACATATTTAGGCGGCAGTCCCCGAAAACTCTGCACACCGACCGTCTGATACATTTGTTTGATATGCCCCATCACCAATTGTGCTGGATATGAGATGACAAATTGATTGGTGTAATCGTTGAATGAAAACGGCCGTACAAACGTCTCATCATCAAACAACGCCTTCCACAACGAAGCTTGCAGCGGCGAAGGGTCAACGGGTCGTGATTCAACAGTTTCGCCTGTGTCAAACACAACCGCAAACCGGGCAATATTGCTCACCGTTTCCGGCCAGTTGAGAAAGTCAGCAAATGGCGCAAGCGTATCGCCATCGCTGCTTGCCAGTCGCAATCGTGGCGATACAAAAACAGATAAACGAGCGACTGGTTCCGATATGGCCGTGCCGGTAACGGCCGTTCCATTCGGTAATGCCGTCCATACAACAGTTTGTTCAATTGGCATAATTCCTGCTCCTCTGCAATCGATCTTCCCGGAAGTTGTTCATGATAAACATGAATCACTAAAAAACTTCCAGAAAGATGGTCTCTTACGCAAAAGCACGCGCATAAGCACGCCAGTCACCAGGCGTTAACATCTGGCTAAACGTTGGATCACCTGCCGAGCCGCTAAAGGTGCGCTCAACGGTAATGCTGACGGATTTGCTAAAGAACAACACCTCAACCTTAACCGTTAGCGATGCACGGCCCCATACTTTTGCATTGCCATTCTTTTCGATATACGAAAGCTCCAGATAAAATTCCAGCGATACCGTGATCAACCCCAAAACACTCAAACTGCCACCCGCACGGAAATAACCAGAAAGCTGTACCTGATCAACCGCCTGATATTTGAAGTAAATACCCGCCATCACATACACGCCACCACTGGCAACACCCAAGTTCAGCGACACATTGCCCCCAAATTCAAGTGACGCTTCAATCGTCTCGATGCCGTCTAGCCCCAGCGCCAACGCAAAGAAACCACCGCCACCAAAAATGCCAACCGTGACAATAAATGGGCAGTGCCGTTCTGAAAAGTTAAAGCGGAAACGGGCCGGTTCACCAGTAAATGGCAGGTTTAAAACCGCGCCCAGGTTTACATTCTGCAACGAGAAGACGCCTACAGCCAGTGGCGGCAGTGCTTGTGTAAACCCAACCGATACGCCCGTTGGCGAAATGTCGAGGAACGGCGGGTCGATAAACCCATCTGACGGAATGTATTTGCGCAGCTCATTCAAAAACGCTAGTGGCCCCAAAAACAGAATGCCACCATCGTCAATGGGTACAATATCCGCATTCACGTCTACTTTCTTGCCGGTTCCCGAAAGAAATTCGAGTGTATTGAAGCTGATTTCGATCACTTGCAAAAAGTTGATTTTGAAGTTGGTGAGTTTGCCGTTGATCTCAAAACTGGTATCGCCCGCACCTGTCAGCTTTTGTTCCAACCGCGCCATTATTTCAAAGGTTGTGCTGTCGTCAGCGACAAACACACCTGCCGATTTGACAGTCGGTTTCCAATCAAGTTTGGTGACGAGCTTTTCCGGTTTTGCGGGTGGGGGTGGTTCCAGTTTAGGCAGCAGCTTCGGGAATTGATCATCGGTAAAGATGTTGGTAATGATGTCACTCAGACTCAAACCTCCAAGAAGCTGCGCATCAGCTCGACCAAAAAAAGATAGAGGATCAAAGCTGCCATTTGCCAAATCATTCAGGCTCGAAGCAACTGGCCCCAGATGCTGGGACAGTCCTGTTACATCAATATTTGGTGTGCTGAGGCCCCCTGCTTTGTCGGTAGGAATCGTCAATCCGGCAACGTCAACAAGTTCCGCAAATAGTGTCGCCTGATTGTTTGCCAGGTCTAAACCATTTTGCAAATACCCCTCAAAAAGCTGAATAGCAACAGCTTTTTGTGAACCAACGAACTGCTCAATGGCCGGTATATGCACATTGGCTCGATGCAGTATCGGCGTAAAATCAAAAATCTCAAATCCAGGTTGGGAGGAATTTTGTGTGTGAAAGGTAAGGCTTTCCGTCACCAGCACAGAATCCCCATCTTTATCGGTGTTTTTAGGAGCATAGGCAATTTCCTGACGTGGTACAGGGCAAATGCGACGATCACCGCTGTTGCTGTAGGCAGCTCGAGCGACCGTGAACGCTTCGCTCACTTCACTGGCCCGCACAAAGATAACTGCACCGGAAAAAGAGATGGAACGGCCGTCTACATCACGCCCAGAAAACTGAAACGGATAATCATCCCCTCCCACTCTCACCCAAAACAACGAATCTTTTTTTGCAATATTTGTAGGCATATCCAGATTTGGCGTCACCAGCGTATGCACGCGAATTTGGGATCGCAGCGGCTGTTCTCGCCCCTGGTGCGCAAATTGTGCTGTCGGATACGACTTCACCGGCTCACGAACAACGAGATAAAGTCGCTGCCGCAAATAGGCTGAATAATACGAATCATTTTCATTTCTAGGTTGAATTTTACGCTCAGTGATTTTTATCAGCGATGCACGATGTCCAAATGGATAGAGGAAACCAGCATACATAACACAAACATATTGGTCCCGGCCCTGCGTGGTGATGTGTCGCCATGCTTCAATGTCCATATTGGCTGTTTCCATCAATGATGGATCAATCTCCCAGGCTCCCTGCACGTCCATCCAGGCCCCTTGAGATGTGAGCATGAGTTTGTTTACAGGAATGGCAGCAGGTTCGTAAAAAATCGTTGTTTCGTCGTCAATCTGTTCTTCAACAATCGTGAAATCTGACGATTCGCGCACCAGCATGGCCCGATCACTGGGATTAATAGAGGTACGAAAACCATCAGTGTCATTCAGGTTGGGGTTGGGATTGGTGTCATAGTCTGTTGCCCAGATGGCACGAACGGTGCGATTGTCAGTCGGCGATTCGGTAACAATGCCCTCTTCCTCCAAAAAAGTTGCCAACCGTGTATGCCAGAGTTCAGAACGGCCGTTTCGCACCACTGGTTTCAAGCTGTGAATCCAACGCGCAAATCGATTCGGTGAAAGAAACAGATGATAGGGAATCTCAATCGCTGATTCATCAACACCGGGCGCATTAACCGGGATTTGAGCTGCTGCCAACGCATCATCGTCAAATTCAGGCGGCAAGGCCCGGGGGTTAACCGCCAGTTCATAGCCAGACCAGTCGAGCAAGCCAGTCAGCGAATAGGGCAGCGCTGTCACATCATCCGGCAGGCGAAAAACAAGGCGGCTGGAACCAGCCATTAATGCTCGCACAGGTGGATGGCGCGGAATCTCTTGCACAGCAGGGTCTGGATTATTGGGAGGCTCTTCTTCACCAGGAAAAGCAGGTTCTACTTCAAAAAAAGCTTCTTCCTGCACATGCTGTGGGGGAAACTGCACAATAATCAACGCTGGTCGAAGTGATTCAACACGCTCCAGCATTGGCACATTGGGATCATCTGTATTCAACCGCAGATTTTGGAAGTGGAAGGTGAGGTGTAGTAGATCAAACGGCCGTAACACTGAAACTGAGAAAGATTCTGGTGGCATTTATCCTCCTTTCCGAGGATTGCATTGCGCAAACAGTTCAATCAGATCAAAGCACAATACACAAACAGTCCAGCGTGCGCCACAACATAATTTTGCTAAGGCTCCCGCTAGACTGTGAAGTCAGGTCAATCTCTTACTATTATTTTGTTTTGCAAGATTCCAGGTTTAGGTTACTAAATGGTTTGGACGCAAAGAATCAATAGGAATTTGCTATATAGTGGGGTGGTTTGTTGAGTATATAATCATCATACAATAGTTTATAAGCTTGTCAATTGGTATAGACAAGCCTATCCAGTATTTTTCAATCCAGAAGCAATTCCATTAATCGTCAGGAATATGGTTTGCAGCAGTTCTTGCGCTTTAGGGCTGTCTTGTTCTGGCAAAAAGCGCAGCTTGCGCAGCACTGCAACTTGAATAAAGTTTAACGGATCCACATATGGATTGCGGCGCTGAACAGAGCGTTGCAGTGTTGGATCATTGTCTAACATCTCTCGTTGACCTGTTACCTGCAAAATTTGGTCACGTGTCCGGTAGAATGAAGTCTCAATTTCACCAAATATCAAATCTCGCACTGCTTCATCCTCAACTAAATTCGCATACAGCCGTGCAATGCCCATATCTGCCTTCGCTAAAGATACCTGCGCGTTGTCAATCACAACTTTGAAAAACGGCCATTCATTGTACATCTCTTGCAGCAGTTGCAGCCGTTCCAATGAATTGCAGTAAGCTTCGAGCGCTTCACCAACACCGTACCAGCCAGGCAGGACATGCCGACTTTGCATCCAGCTAAATCCCCAGGGAATGGCGCGTAGACTGGCAAAGGTGGCTTTGGCAGTACGGCGCGAAGGACGCGACCCAATCTGCATCTGGCTCAGTTCGGAAATTGGGGTGGCTTGCTGCCAATATTCGAGCAATTCTGGGGTTTCGTAGACGAGTTTGCGGTAGGTGCGATAGGAAACGGCCGTTAACGCATCCATCGCCTCGCGCCACTCCGGTTTCAACTTGCGCGACCGGCTCAAATGTTGCGGCACACTGGCTACCAACACTGCATGAACCACCTGCTCTAAATGCCGCCGCGCCACCGCCGGATGTCCATACCGCTCGTCAATCACTTCCCCCTGCTCCGTGATCCGAATGCGTCCACTCACCGAACCAGGCGGCTGGGCTATGATGGCCCGATTTGCCGGACCACCTCCTCGTGCAATCGTGCCGCCACGCCCATGAAACAGCGTCCATCTCACCAGATACTGTTTACAAGCCTCTGCAATCACATCTTGTGCCTGATACAGCTCCCAATTCGCCGCCATGTAGCCTGCATCTTTGTTGCTGTCCGAATAGCCAATCATAATAATTTGTTCGCGGTTTACCCGCTCCAAATGTGGGTTATAGGCCGGATGATTAAACAGATCAGACAGCACCGAAGGGGCCGCACGCAAATCTTCACGTGTTTCAAACAGCGGCACAAACGTTAGGCCTTCTTGCTCTCGGTTTGGATCGAGGCAAAGACCGTGCCATTTTGCCAGGAGTAACGGCGCTAAAATATCCTCGGGTCCATGTGTCATGCTCACAATATAGGGGCCAATCAATTCGCGTCCATAAAAATCAAACGCCCGAAACAAAATTTGGAACAGGTCTAGCGTTTCAGCCGTTTCAGGTGTCAACGCTTTGTGGTTTAGCTGACTCAAATCGGGAGCGGGTGCTGCTAATTGTTCTGACAAAACTTCAGCACGTTCAGTACCTGTGAGTTCACCAAATTGCTCATGTCGCCCCAGTAAACGAAATAGCTCGTCAAGAACGGCCGTATTGTAATCACTGTACTGTCGAATATCGAGCCGTGCCACATGCAGCCCAAACACTTGCCCCTGATATCGCATCTGCCCCAGCGTATCCTTCGCCAAATCGCGCAGGTTGCTCTGGCGCAGCGTTTCATTCATCAAATTCAGCGGCTCCAGCAAATCATCCATGCTCTTCAGCGCCAGCGGTGGATTCGAAATACCTTTCAGGCGTTCAACCATTTTGCCTGCTGCCGCAGCACCCAATTCTTCAGCCAACGCCGCTGCCCACAGCCGGTATGGTTCATGGGGATAGCGCCCTTTCAAAAACTGAAGATGGTCTGATTCTAGCCCAACGGCTCGTACTGCTTCTTTAAATTCAGCTTGAATGTCTACCAACTGCTCTGAAACTGTGAGCGAGCGATTGAGCTGAACGGCCGTTTCTCGATGTTTATTCACCGCCAACCCACGATGCAACCGCAGCGTCTCTGCCGTCACATCCGCCGTCACATTTGGATTCCCGTCTCGATCACCGCCAATCCACGAACCGAAATTCAAAAAGCGCGTGGGCGCATCCAACGTCGGGTAATGTTTTGCCAGTGCCTGGGTCATCGAGCGATACACCGCCGGAATCGCCGCCCAGAGCGTCGTATCGACGTAATAAAGGCCGGTTTTAACTTCGTCAGTGACAGTGAGAACGGCCGTTCGCATCCGATTCGTAAACCACAGCGACGTCACCTCAGCGCGTACATGATCTTCAACCTGCTGCTGCTCCGACGGCAGCAAATCATGATTGTGTCGTTCCGTCAGCGACTCAGCCACGCGCCGCAGCTTAGAAAGCACCGTTCTGCGCTTCGCCTGCGTCGGATGTGCTGTAAAGACGAGTTCGATATGCAGCCGTTCCAAAATCTGCTTCATCTCAATCTCATCCACACCCATCTGGCGCAGCGTGGCCACCGCCGCCGCAATCGACTCCCGCAGCGGCAGCGGATGCGCCTTGCGCTCTCGGTCGCGCAGCACTTGAATGCGGTACTGCTCTTCTGCCAAATTAATCAGTTCAAAGTAAACAGCAAACGCACGGGAAATCTGTTCAGATTCAGCCGTTTTAAAATTGGTAACCAACTGCACAATCCGCGCATCAATCGCCGGATCATCATCAATGCGCCGTGCCTTTGTTAGCGCCCGCATCCGCTCAACCAGCTCAAACAGCTCAATCCCCGCATGTCTCCGAATTACCTGCCCCAAAATATCTCCCAAAAAATGAATATCTTGACTAAGTAAAGACTGCGTTTGTGTAGATGCCACACTTCCTCCGTGTCCCATTCCCCGTTTTCCGTTTTTTGTTTACAATTTCCCATTCACTTCTTCATACCGTTCCAAATGATAAAATGCAGCAACAACGAGCGAGTGCGTGATACGGCCGTTTCGAATCAACCCCGCCACCTCATCCAACGGCACCTCTTCCACCGAAATATCTTCCGCCCCTTCTAACTCCGGTTCCTGCACCGTGTGCGCACC
>QQUD01000940.1 GCA_008501785.1 Chloroflexota bacterium | reverse complement strand
GGCAGCGTGTTTTCTGGTTCACGGCTCATGCGCAGTTTCAACATCGCCGCCTTGTCAACCGGCCGTTTGTGCGCCATCGGAGCCAACAATCCAAAAATCACCCACTGCAGCAACCCCAAGACTAATCCGGTAATCACAGCCAGCAGCAGCAGCAGCCACGGCAAAATAATGGCAAAATACCTCAAAGGTGCGTGACCATTTTGCGTGGCAAATACCGAATCGACAAACGCTTGCAAACTCGCCATATCAGCCTGGATTGTTTGCATATCATTGGTATTTGTTGTCAAAATCACTTGCTGCATCAAAAATGGACTGATGCCAGCGATGAAAAACGCCATTTGCTCTAGCAGACTAAAAATAAAAACAGAAATAATCACCCCGGCCAGGGTAATGCCCCGCCATCGGGACATAATCAAGTCTGGCGGGTTTTTCATGGCAATGACCACAAACAACCCAAACGCCAACAGGCTAATGATTGCCAGCGGCCACAAAAATGCAGCAAGCGTCAAGGGCTGTTGCTCACTGACCATCACCCCTTGCTCGCTAACTCCAACCGCTTGAATCCACTCAATTGGTGAACTGGCCTGAATGATGGTGCTAAATGCTAAAATGGCAAGCAACAAACCCAATCCCAGCCCCACCAGCAAGCCAGCACGCACGGCCGATTCATCCCCTTTAAACCATTCACGTGGATGGCGAGTGTGGTAAAGGTGATAGAGAGACGGCCGTTTTTCCACCCCCACATGTCGTCGCCGCCAACCAACCAAAGCACCCTGCATTCCCCAAAAAACAGCCGCAATCGCCAATGTGATTTCCATTAAATAGCTGCTTCTTTTAAAAATGGCTCCGTATCGGTCCAGGTGAGGGAAAATGGCAGCATAATCATTGCCAATATGAGTGTAATAGGGCGAAATTGTTTGATAAGCACGCAATGAAACAAACGGCATGATAATGGTGATATAGAAAATCAGACCGGCAAATACGCCAGCCAACAGCCCTGCCTTCGCCCCCTCGGTCCACCCGTGAACGCGAGCATGACGAGCCGCCTGCGCACCCAACACAAAAACAGCAGGCAGAGCAATAGCGGCTGAAATCATTAATATCGCCGTATGCACCACCTCATTTTGAATGGGCCGCTGCCAATTAGCCATCAACAGCGGCATCACGATCACCAAAAATGGATAGGTGCTGCCCAAGCTAATCAGCACGCCCCCGATAATTCCCGTATTCATTGCGCGGCGCATCATTGGTATCGCTCCAATGCGCTATGCAGCGCCTCGGCCATACGACCAGCCGTTGCGTATCGCTCCGCCGGCTGCTTTGCCAGCGCCTTTAGCAGCACATGATCCACCCCTGTTGGCAAATCTGGCACTTTCATAATGGCGGAAGGTGGGATGGCTTGCATATGTTTTAGCAGCACTGCCACTGGCGTATCGGCCGTAAACGGCAGTTCACCCGTCAACATTTCATAAAGCACAACGCCCAGCGCATACACATCTGATTGCGCGCCAGCCGGTTCGCCACGCGCCTGCTCGGGCGACATGTAATCGGGTGTACCAATCGTGGCACCCGTGCCGGTTAACTGCACACCTTCCAACATCCGCGCCACGCCAAAATCGGCCAGCACCGCCGCAAATGAGGCCCCACCGGTTAACCGAGCCAACTGCTCTTCCTGGCGCATCATCACATTTGTCGGTTTCACATCTCGATGCACAATGCTGTGAGCATGGGCATAATCGAGCGCCGCTGCCAAATCACGCACCACCTGCATCACATCGGAAAGCGGCATCCGTTCCCCCGCTTCGCGCTGACTCACCAGCCGTTCTTTCAAGGTTTCACCCTCAATGAACTCCATCACCATGTATGAAATGCCTTTGGACAAGCCAAAATCATACATTTGCACCACATTTTGATGGCGCAGTTGGGCCACGCCTGATGCCTCTCGCTGAAAGCGGTCAATGAAGGTGCGATCATCAGCCAAATGGTGCGCCATCACTTTAATGGCGACGTATCGATCCAGTGAGGATTGGTAACCTTTGTAAACCACCGCCATCCCACCTTGCCCAACTGGTGTGAGCACGCGGTAGTTACCCAGCGTCGTGCCAGTCAAATTGGTTGAAGCGCGAGTTGCTTCCGTTGTGGAAGTTGGGCGTTTGGTTAGGGTGGCGCGTGATAGAAATTCGGCAAAGGCTTTGCCAAATGGTCGGGGGCGTTCGCCATTTTCTTGCTTAAGCAAGCATTTGGCGACGAGGGGTTTGATCGTGTCAGGAACGCCTGCACTGAGCGCAGCCGAAGTGGCCGTTTCCCAATGCCTCAGCGTCGATTGCTCAGACTCCCCCAGTTGGTCCCACAAATAGCGGAAATGGTCTTCGGATTCTGCCAGAAAACCGCGTGTAGCTTTGGCGGGGAGGAGCGTGTCCGTTTCCAACTCCCTTCGCGCTGCACACAAATAATAACCGGCCACCTGCAAGAAAAAAGGATGAGGTCCGGCTAAATCAATCAGTGCAGCACACTCATCCTTCGTAAAACTGCCTGTTCCGGTAAGCGCAGACAGCTCCATCAGCAAATTCTCAGCCTCGTCATACGACATCAAATCGAGTGGCTCTTCCGAAAAAATGTTGAAAAACGGGGATGAAAGCGTGTCCGCGTGTTGGTAGGTCAAATCGTACAGGCTGCGCTTCGAAGCGGTGATGTAAACCACACCCAGCTCACCCGCCAAACTGCGCAGTTCGCCATAAAAACTGGCATTAAACGCCTCATTGCCTGCCAAACTTTCAAACTCGTCCAGCATCATCACCACCGTCAAACCGGCACGATCCATGCGGCGCAGCACGCGGCGCACCTGCGAAAAGCGCACCTCGGCCTGCATGGCCAGATCACCCACCTGATCGCGCAGCTTTTCCTGGCTGTCGGGCAGCGCCATTTCCAGCCGGTCCAGCAGTTCCGGCCAAAACTCTTCGTAGGCGATATTTGCCATACCTTCCATATCGACGTAAATGAAAACGAACTTTTTTGGGTCAAACCCATGATGCAGTAGTGAATCGGTACAGGAAAGGTGGGCCAGCAGCGAGCTTTTGCCCATTTTGCGTTCGCCAACAATGGAACGGCATTGACGTGTGGCAATTGCGCTGTACATTGCTTCAACGGCTTTTTCGCGACCATAAAAGTAAGCAGGGTCGGTGATCCGCTGCCGGTTAAAAAAGGGATTATCAGTTTGACGGTGTGAGTGAGCCATAATACATCGGATTATAACATTGAACTGTCGCGTTGCAGCAGTAAACGGCCGTTTACGATAGCGAATGCGTCCTGTCTATAAGGGAACGTTCGTTGATAGGCTATTGTATATTGGTGTATTGGTATATTGGTATATTGAACTCGACTAATACACTAATATACCAATAATCCAATATACAAAACCCATAGTTTTTCCGAACCCCGAGTATTTTAAAAAATCGTGCTTGCCAACTTCGCACACAGATTGAGTAAACACAGACTTAACTGCATATCCGTGCGTCTCCCACCCATGTATACGTTGTTTGTAGGGGATGGTTTCGGGGAAACGGCCGTATTCCCTCTGCTCTGGCCGGTTTCCGACCGTGCCAGTCATCTTCTTTGGTTTTAAACCACTTTTTTCAACACGGATTGGAATGAATACAGATGGGGGAAACAACCTTAGTAATGATCGTTATGATCACGGGGGCAATAATTCAATGAACCGCGTTGCATACCACTAGGAGTAGACAATTTGTCTACCCCTCTGGTGAGAACTATTAGCTGTTCACCTTGCATGATGTGTGGCATATTCGTCCAATAATCGGCGAATCATTTTTTGATAAGAGACTTGATGTTTCGCTGCTTCCTGCTTGAAAAAATCAACACTTGCTTTGCTCAATGCAATGGTTACTTTGACGGTTGCTTCTTTAAATGCCAATTCTTCCGGAGCTGGCAAAAAATCAGCAACCACTTTGACTTCGCCAACTGGACCTTCTTCATAACTGATTTTGTTTTTCATAAATTCGCTTTCCTTTACGCCAATACCCTGCGCCAAAAATACGGATACGCTTTTCACGATAAGTGAATCTCACAGTCAATATGCCATCGCCAATTTTCCCAAGACAGAAGTATCTTATCTCATCTTCTGTACTGTGTGTCACATCCTCCAAAATAATTCGATGTGGATCGGCAAAAAGCAAATTGTGCCAACATGAACGGAACACCATGCTTTTTGCGGTTCTGTTTATCTTTTTCATCATCCCATTCAAACGACGAGGAATCCTGTGAACTCATATAAAAATTCTAGCGTATATATGGCTATTTAGCAATACAATAATATGGTTACAGAAATATTGTAGCAGAGGAGATGGGAAAACAACATCAGTTGATGCCGTGCCAACTTCATGATAGCCGCTGCCATGCGGTATGCTTCCGCCGCATCACTATCTGACTTCAGCAGTTCGTCAATTGGTGTGGAATCGGCCGTTAATCTACCTTCCTGAAACGACTCATATAGCACTGTGTAACATTCACGCTGGTAACGCAGTAATCTATCACGTATTTCGTCCTTGACACGACTCGCATTGATGCCAAATAAAAATCCATTCAAATATTCTAGCGGTAGGCAGAGCATAGACCGGCCTTGACCCTGCGAGTGTATTACACACTCGCAGCTCACCTCATTCAAAATCAGGTCACGCTGCAAACGCTGACGCTGCCCAGCCCAATTTAGCCTAAGTACCTCACATAATGGACGCAATGGAATGATAATGTGACCATCTTCCAGGCGAACGGCCGTTACCTCATCATCATAAAATAAAACAGTTTTTTGCTCTACGGGGGTCAAAGCTTTCTCACTCATCCTGATTCCCTTTGCAACTGGCTATTCATCAATTCACGATTGCTCTGGTAAGACGAGTGAAATATATCACAAGTATTGCGATTTAGAAACGGCATCCCCCGCTTTTCGTTTTCCGTTGACTGTTGACTGTTGATTGTTCTCCGCTCACCCATCCAACGCAGCCACAATCACTTCCCCCGACTCTAGCTTTATGGCTTGTTGTGTTTTGGTGCTGTTTACGGGAGATAAACGGCCGTATTCCACCCAAACACACCTCTTATTCGTCACCACCCAACCAGCCTCATCAGCCGTCGCCACGACCACATCTGAGCGGCGCGAAATTTGAGACTTGCCTTTTGTGTTGGGTTTGGGCGGATGTGGCACCCAATCAGGTTGCAGAGAACGGCCGTAACCATCCGCCGTCAGCAGCACCATTGATTTATCTTTCGGAACCAGGACGCCAGCAATCACCCGGTCATCTGTCCCGCAGTTAAATGCCTGTGTGCCAGAGGTGCGCAGCGTGTTTACCGGATAGCGCACGGCACGCCCAGAACGGGCCGCCATCACCAGCGTTGTTTTGTTGTCTGTGCCAATGGCAGCAACCACTACGCCATCCAGCGCGTGATCAAATTTCAGCGGTGTCGGCGCTTCAATGTAGGGACGCAGCACGTTAAGCGGATACGGCCGTGCCAACCCGCTCGATGTCACCAGCAGCAGCTTCGGATGTGCCAAAATCTCTTGGTAACGGACCACTTTCACCACCGTCTCCTGCCGCTCCAGACGCATAAAGTCGCCCATGCCAAGCTCCATTTTTTGATGCTCCATCTGCTGCCGGGGTGTAGTCAACACAAAGCGGTAGTGGCTGGTAATCAGCAAGATTTGCTCGTCGAGTTCGGCAACCATGAGGGCGTTGACCGTAGTCGGTAAGTCGAGGTCTGTGAACGAGATGGGGGCTTGTTGCTTGAACATGTCAGCGGGGTAGGGAACGGCCGTTGTCACCCCATCCCCATCAATACAAATCAGCGCCCGCTCTGTTGCCAGTTCCGAAATATCTACGCCAGCTTCTTCCGCTTTAATGCGTCGCTGAATCAGGTCCAGGTTCACCGGCACAACGTTTGGTTTGCTGTGTTGTGCCTCTTCTGGTGGACGGTCATCTTCCGGCGTGTATCCTTTCAGGTCAATTTCACCCGCCTCCACACCATGCGCAATCACGCCTAAACCGGCAGTGACACTGCTAAATGTGTCAATGCTGCGCACCTTATCCGCACCAAATTTCTGCTCCAACATCTCTACAAATGCAGGCACCTGCGCCGATCCTCCCGTGCGAATCACCACATCAATCTCATCTGCTGTCAAGCCAGATTGCGCCACTACTTCATCCAGATGATTATCAATTGCCACAATCTCATGCCGGATAATGCGCTCAAATTCGGTACGCGTCACAAAATCACGCACCTTAAAATCTGGTCCCTCCAACAAAATTTCGGCCCCGCGTTTTTCAGACAAATTGCGTTTGGTTTGTTCGATTGTGTCAAACATATGCAAACCGTAATTATTAGAAACGAGGCTAATCAACCCTTCAATTTGATATTTACGCCTTGCTGTTTGCACAATTTCTTGCAACATACGTTTATGTTCTGGCGATTGCAGTTCCAAAATAGTTTGCCAGTTAGCAAAGGTATCGTAAATCCAGCTTGGCACGGTTAAGTTTTTGTGGCGCACGCCATATGGACTGCCTTCCCCAAAATGACGTGACAGCTTGTGTCGCACCAGCTTTTGGTCAAACACATCGCCAGCCACGGGAATACCGCCCGTTGCCAGCACTTTACGCTGCGTCGGATCGCCCAATCTCATCACGGTAATGTCCAGCGTCCCCCCACCAAAGTCGAACACTAGCACATTTTGCGGTTTGTCCAGCGTGGTTTCGTAACTATAGGCAGCAGCAATAGGTTCTGGCTGAAAATAGACTTTCTCGTACCCGGCACGAAATGCTGCACGCATCAATCGCCCCTGAGCCAGTTGGTCATGCTCGGGATCGTTTGCAAATCGCACAGGACGTCCCAAGACAACCTGGCGCAATTCCTGCCCCAAATGCTGCTCTGCACGAATTTTGGTAACGGTGAGATAGGTGGCAATCAAATCTTCAAGCGGATAGTAAAATTGTCCAACAACAGTGCCAGGATAATCAGCGGCACGTAAACCCGTTTTCACAGACAAAAACAGGCGTCCCGGTGACAGCACATCAACATAGACATATGCATCGGTAACGTAATACATGTCACCACCAAACACTTCTAGTTCGCCCACCCACACTTTACGCATTTTGACAGCACGCCCCACGTTATGCTCAAAGTAACGGTTAATGGCGTCGCGCCCAATGTAAACGGCTTGATCGGTGGTGATATAAATAGCTGTGCGTGCAACGCGTGGGTTTGCGTTTGCAGGGTCGAGGGGGAGCAGGGTGACAGAACGGCCGTCATACACCGCCATCCCCGAATTCGTCGTCCCAAAATCCATACCAGCAATCATGATTTCCCTCCGGGAAGCTGTCAGCTTTCAGCAGTCAGGTGTCAGCCTGTAGTCTTTAGTCTTTAGTCTCAAGCCCCCAACCCTATCAGCATATCCACTTAACGATTTTTGGCAAGAAAAAAGCGCCACGTAGTAGATACGTGACGCTTTTGGTGTTGTAGTTGAGGAGCGGTGACGCTTGTTTAGGCTGGCCTTTTGGGCCTTCGCCTTTATGCAAGCGCCTGTTTTGCAATATCGACAACGGCGGCAAATGCAGCTTCGTCCCGAACAGCTAAGTCAGCCAAAGCTTTCCGGTCTAACAGCACATTCGCCTGCTTCAAACCGTAAATGAAACGGCTGTAGCTCAGTCCATGCAGGCGTGTACCTGCATTGATGCGTGTAATCCACAGCTTGCGGTACTCGCGCCGACGGACCTTGCGGTCGCGATATGCGTACCAGTAAGATTTCATCATAGCTTCGTTTCCGCGACGGAAAAGTTTACTACGCGTGCCCCACTGGCCTTTCGTCATCTTCAAGATTTTCTTATGTCGTCGTTGGGTTACGTACCCACCTTTTACTCTCATGTTTCACCTCGCATTTTAGCTCTGGACACTCAAGCGTTTCCACCGAGGCCAGGCAGCGAATTTAGTGACCAACCCTTATGCAGGTGGATTGGCCTTGTATTGTTTCATATAAGGTGCTAAACGCGAAATCCGTTTCCGGTCGCCTTTGCTCGTTACAACCAGCATCTTTGAGAACTGGTTCTTAACTCGTTTCGATTTACGCCGCCGCAAATGGCTTTTGCCACCTTTGGTACGCATAATCTTGCCGGTGCCCGTGACACGGAAGCGTTTAGCAGCTGCTTTATATGTTTTCAGCTTATATTTTTTCGTCTTTCTTTTTGGCATAATTTCCTCACCAAAAAGCCCCAATTGGGGCTTTTCCTCAACTACAAATTGTCAAAATCGGGTGACTGGTGTTAGACCTGCGTGGGGTTCATCAAAAGGGTCATCGACCAGCCTTCCAGCTTAGGTCGTTGTTCCACTTCAGCAATGTCACCAAGTTCTTCCGCGATTTCTTCTAAGGTTCGTTGGCCGATTTCTGGATAGGTGATTTCGCGTGCTTTAAAGCGCACTTGAAACTTCACCTTTTTACCTTCTT
>QQUD01000775.1 GCA_008501785.1 Chloroflexota bacterium | reverse complement strand
GAATCTTGCCTTTGAGGTTGGCAATGTCCTGCTCGTCAATCAATTCATGTGTGGCTTCGGGAACGGGGTCTTGCCACAGGAGTTCCTCTGCGGGGACCAACGCGCCGAGAAAGCGTGAGCGGGGGCCCATGTCGCGGTGCGTCAGCTTGTACCACGCCCGAGCGAAAGCGTCTAAAAACTCCTCTGGGTTCTCGTGAAAACGCTTCGAAATCGGGGCATAGATGGGATCCATCCTTAGCGCCAGGTCTGTCGTAAGCATGATGGGGGCGTGCGTTTTTGAGGGATCATGGGCATCCGGTACGGTGGTGGCTGCGGCTGGGTCGGTCGGAACCCACTGCCAAGCTCCGGCGGGGCTTTTCACCAGATCCCAGTCGTAGCCAAAGAGCGTATCGAAGAAGCTGTTGTCCCACTTGATTGGGGTTGGGGTCCATGCACCTTCCAAACCGCTGCTGATTGTGTCTCCACCTTTGCCACTGCCAAAGCTGCTCTTCCAGCCGAAGCCCTGCTCCTCGATGCTGGCACCTTCTGGTTCAGGTCCAACAAGTGTCGCATCGCCAGCGCCATGAGTTTTGCCGAAGGTGTGTCCACCAGCAATGAGCGCAACTGTCTCCTTGTCGTTCATTGCCATGCGTGCGAAGGTCTCGCGAATGTCCCGGCCTGCCGCAACTGCACTTGGCATGCCATTCGGTCCTTCGGGGTTCACGTAGATCAGACCCATCTGCACGGCGGCGAGGGGGTTTTCGAGTTTCCTGTCGCCGGTATAGCGTTTGTCTTCAAGCCACGTGCCCTCAGCTCCCCAATAAATGTCTTCTTCAGGTTCCCAAACGTCTTCGCGCCCGCCAGCGAAACCGAACGTCTTGAAACCCATTGACTCTAGGGCGCAGTTCCCGGCGAGGATCATCAAGTCAGCCCAGGAGATTTTTCGACCGTACTTCTGCTTTATCGGCCAGAGCAACCGGCGTGCCTTATCAAGATTTACATTGTCGGGCCAACTATTGAGGGGGGCGAAGCGTTGTGTGCCAGAGGATGCGCCACCGCGACCGTCTCCAGTGCGATATGTGCCTGCGCTGTGCCATGCCATCCGAATGAAGAGCGGTCCATAATGTCCATAGTCGGCAGGCCACCAATCCTGCGAATCGGTCATTAACGCATAGAGATCGTTTCTTATGGCATTCAGGTCGAGACTTTTGAACTCTTCCGCGTAGTTGAACGCCTCGCCCATAGGATCCGCCAAGGGAGAGTTCTGGTAGAGAATCTTCAGGTTCAATTGATTCGGCCACCAGTCTCGGTTTGATCTCGTCCCAGCCGCTGTATTCGCTCCGCCCGTTACTGGACACTTGCTTTCGCTATTCATATTCTTTTTCTCCATTCGTGTTGTGCATTTTTATTTTTTATATTTTACAAGGATCATGATTCTTTGGGAAGTGATGGTGAATTTCATTTACTTTTCATTCAGATAATTCCCTCATATTTTTGTTTTTACCAACTAGCACCATTGGTTATATAATACCCACTCGAAAGAAGTAACGGTAGCTGTCAAAATTACTTGTTCATGAACATATTTTATGTTTACTGTTTTGAGGTGGCAAAAGCGCAATATCAATTGATGTTTTCTCACCTTCAATGACATCATTGCGACAATCCATTTTGATATTTGCAATCGTTAGTGCTATTGGGGTTTATTTCTACGATTGGTTCATTACCCCTAACATGCCTGAATAATGTGATCGGTTTTTAACGGAAGGAGTTCGTTATGAAGAAGTTGATCAATGCTGTTGAAGATGTTGTAACTGACCAGATGCAAGGAATGGCTGCTGCACACCCGGATATGCTCAAGATGAATTTCGAACCTCACTATATCGTGCGGGCTGATGCACCGGTGGTCGGCAAGGTCGCGCTTGTTTCTGGTGGTGGCAGTGGTCATGAACCGATGCATGGTGGTTTTGTGGGCAAAGGTATGTTGGATGGCGCATGCCCCGGTGCAGTGTTCACTTCACCAACACCCGATCAGATGCTTGCATGTGCCAAAGCTGTTGACAGCGGTGCCGGTGTGTTGTTCCTGGTTAAAAACTACACTGGTGATGTGATGAACTTTGAAATGGCTGTTGAGTTGGCTTTTGCAGATGGTGTAAAAGTTCAATCTATTTTGATTGATGACGATGCTGCTGTTAAAGACAGTCTGTACACAGCCGGTCGTCGTGGTGTGGGCACAACAGTGATTGCTGAAAAAATTGTTGGTGCTGCTGCTGAGGCAGGATACGATTTGGACCAATGTGCTGACCTGGCACGGAAGGTGAACATGAACGGCCGTTCCATCGGTATCGCCCTCACATCTTGCATTGTGCCCGCTGCTGGAAAACCAACATTCGATCTTGGAGAGGAAGCGTTTGAATTCGGCGTTGGCATTCATGGTGAACCTGGACGAAAACGTCTGCCGATGCAGTCTGCTGACGAAATGACGGTCATGATGGCCGAGGCTATCCTGGATGATGGCCCCTACAGTCGCACTGTGCGTGAGTGGGATAATGCTAGCGGTGAATGGGTCGAAAAAGAATTGACGGATGCGCCACTGAAAGAAGGTGACGAAGTGATTGCATTTGTGAACAGCATGGGCGGCACACCAGTTTCAGAACTGTACACAGTTTATCGCAAGCTGGTTGAAGTATGCGCAGCGCGTGACATCAAAATTGTGCGCAATTTGATTGGCCCATACATTACATCTCTGGAAATGCAAGGCGCTTCCATCACATTGGTGAAGGTGGATGCAGAAATTTTAAAGTTTTGGGATGCACCCGTTGTCACCCCCGGTTTACGCTGGGGAGCCTAAGCGTAAACCGTAAAAAGTATTAGTAAGCGTCTCGAAATTACTTCTCTGTATGGAGTAGAGGCTTTAGCCGGAACCGTTCCGGCTAAAGCCTCCACTCCAGCAACTTGATTCTGGGTGCTTACTTAGTGAGGATTGCCAGAAAAATTATATCGAGTCTGCCAATGGTGGTAAACTGATTACTGGATACTAGACACTGATTACAATTCTTATCTTAGAGAGGGCTTTTTACTGTGGTAACCAAAACACAAATTGTGAAATGGTTGGAAAACACGGCCGTTATTCTAAACAAAAATAAAGATTATCTGACACAACTCGACTCACCTATTGGTGATGCTGATCATGGGGCAAACATGGACCGGGGCTTTAAAAAAGTGGTGGAAATGCTGCCGACTGTGGCAGATAGAGATATTGGTGACATCCTGAAGGCAATTGGCATGACGCTGATTTCGAGTGTGGGTGGTGCCAGTGGTCCACTGTACGGCACCTTTTTTATGCGTAGTGGCATGGCGGCTGTTGCGAAAGAAGCGCTATCAAATGATGATCTTTATAAGATGTTGAAAGCTGGTGTGGATGGCATTGTACAACGTGGGGGTGCAAAGCTAGAAGACAAGACGATGTTTGATGCATGGTCTCCGGCGCTGGATGCGCTGCAACGTGCAATGGCTGATGGTCAGGATACGGTGGGGGTGTTGGAAACGGCCGTTTCCGCCGCCCAACAAGGCATGAAAAATACCATTCCTCTCCAGGCACGTAAAGGTCGTGCCAGCTACCTGGGTGAACGCAGCATTGGTCACCAAGACCCCGGCGCGACCTCATCTTACTTAATAATAAATGCTTTACTCGATGCCGTGAAAGCATAATAAATGAAAATCCGTAATGCGATTTGCCAAATCGCATATCGAATTAGCAATTCGATTTACAGAGGAGTTTGTTTACAGAGGAGTTTTTAAGATATGGCAAAATACGTTGCTGCAATTGACCAGGGTACAACCAGTACCCGTTGCATGATTTTTAATCATTCAGGGGAATCAGTTGGGGTTCACCAACTCGAACATGAACAAATCTTTCCCAAGCCTGGTTGGGTTGAACATGATCCATTGGAAATTTGGGAACGCACCCAAGATGTTATCAAAGGTGCCATGAGAAAAGCTGGTATTACTACAGCAGATTTAGCTGCAGTCGGTATCACCAACCAGCGTGAAACGACCCTTGTCTGGGACAAAAACACCGGTAAACCACTCCACAATGCCTTGGTATGGCAAGATACCCGCAATGCAAATGTGGTTGTGGAAATGGCCAAAGATGGTGGGCAAGATCGTTTCCGATCACAAGTTGGGTTGCCGCTCGCCACCTACTTCTCTGGCCTCAAAGTTAAATGGCTGCTGGATAATGTACCCGCAATTCGCGCAGCAGCAGACACAGGGGATGCTATCTTCGGTAACATTGATACCTGGGTAATCTGGAACCTGACAGGTGGGCCGAACGGGGGCGTGCATGTAACCGACGTTACCAATGCTTCCCGCACCATGCTCATGAATCTAGATACATTGACCTGGAACGAAGAAATTGCGGCGGCAATGGGTATTCCCATGACCATGCTGCCAGCCATTAAATCATCCTCAGAAGTGTATGGTTACACATTAGAAGATGGCCCGTTTGGCGGCCGTTTGCCAATTGCTGGTGACTTGGGTGATCAACAGGCTGCCACAGTTGGGCAAGCCTGCTTTAGCGCTGGTGAAGCCAAAAACACCTACGGCACCGGCTGTTTCATGATTATGAACACGGGCACCGACATTGTCCCGTCCCAAAACGGTCTTCTAACCACCTTATGCTACAAATTTGGTGACGAGAAAGCCGTGTACGCTTTGGAAGGGTCCATTGCGATTGCGGGTGCGTTGGTGCAATGGCTGCGTGACAACTTGCAGCTGATTAGTTCTGCAAAAGAAGTTGAAGATTTGGCCAGGACTGTTGAAGATAATGGTGGCATCTACTTTGTGCCTGCCTTCTCGGGTTTGTATGCGCCTTATTGGAAAGACAGCGCCCGTGGTGTGATAGCTGGCATGACCCGCTACGTTAATCGTGGTCACTTTGCCCGCGCCACCCTGGAAGCAACCGCATACCAGACCCGCGAAGTCATCGATGCCATGAATGCTGACTCTGGTGTGGACCTGACTGCGTTGAAGGTTGATGGGGGTATGGTTTTCAACGAATTGTTGATGCAATTCCAGTCGGACGTACTGGGTGTACCCGTGGTGCGCCCGAAGGTTGCGGAAACAACTGCGTTAGGGGCTGCTTATGCAGCCGGATTGGCCGTTGGTTTCTGGAAAAACACCGACGAAATGCGTGAAAACTGGGGCATTGACAAGACCTGGCAACCGAAAGAAGGCAGTAAAGCAAACACAGAATATTACACAGAATGGAAGAAAGCAGTTACGAAATCCTTCGATTGGACTGATTAATTGTAGTGTTAATTGAATTGGTGTTACTGACTTTATGGTTCAGAATTAAATGCATGATCTTTACACATTTTGGGCGACCCTTGTGGTCGCCCCTACGAATTGCCCTCCAGTAGGGGCGGACCCTTGTGGTCGCCCTCTTGGATCAAAATTGTAAAGTTGATATGTCCCTTTCTGAATTTAGTCAAGAAATTTGAAAACTTTTGCAATTTACAAAATATTGTTTTACGGAAACATAGCCTAACTGATTTTCCAATCAGGCGAGGAGGCTAGAACGAATGCGGAAAATTGAAACGGAAGTGTTGGTAATTGGTGGGGGTGCAACCGGGACGGGTGTCGCCTGGGATGCCGCTTTACGAGGATTCAAGGTGGTTCTTGTGGAGCGGCGGGACCTGGCTCATGGCACAAGCGGCCGTTATCATGGTTTATTGCACAGTGGCGGCCGTTATGCGGTTAAAGACCCACATGGTGCGCGTGAATGTATTCAAGAAAATCAGATTTTGCGTTATACACATGCCCATTGTATTGAAGATACGAGTGGCTTTTTTGTGGTGACGCCTGAGGATGAAGGGGAATTCCCAGAGCGGTTTAAAGCCGGTTGTGCCGAGGTTGGCATTCCTTGCACAGAAATTCCGGTAGCTGAAGCTCTGCGGCGCGAACCCTTACTAAATCCAAGATTGGTGCGCGTGTTTGAGGTGCCAGATGGCAGTTCTGACAGCTTTTTGGCAGCTCATGCGACCGCCCAAGCGGCGAAAGTATGTGGTGCAAACATTTTGACCTACCATGCTGTGACCGATTTGATTATGGCTGGCGAGAATGGCAATCGTCGGGTTGCAGGCGCACATGTGCGCAATGAAGCAAATGGCGAAGTCATTGAAATTCATGCCGATATGGTAATTAATGCGGCCGGGGCCTGGACGGGCAAAATTGCCGCTATG
Source organism: Chloroflexota bacterium (assembly GCA_008501785.1). The sequence goes on along the minus strand of QQUD01000775.1, from coordinate 2,290 downwards.
GCAGGCATAGAAGTTGTGATTATGCCGAGCAAGGGCACCATGTTGGCAATGAATCATCGGGTGGTAAACACGGTGGTAAATCGCTGTAAAATGCCATCGGATGGTGACATCATTGTGCCAAGCCACACGGTTGCCATCGTTGGCACGACCTCTGTGACGGTCCCTGATCCGGAAAAGCTAAAGATTGAAGCATGGGAAGTGGAAAAAATGCTTGATGAAGGGGACAAAATGGTTCCTGGCATTAAGGATGCACGAGTGTTGCGGGCTTGGGCGGGTGTACGGCCGTTATTCCAAGATACCTACAACAGCGGCAAAGGTCGCGACGTGACCCGCAAGTTAGCCATGCTCGATCATAAAGAGCGTGAAGGCGTTGGCGGTTTGTTGACCATTACTGGTGGTAAATGGACCACTTTCCGGCTGATGGCAGAAGCAACCGTGGACAAGATGTGTGAACAGTTGGGGGTGGAACGGCCGTGTACCACAGCCACCACCCAAGTTCCTGGCGTCGAGCAAGGACATTACTGGTTAGGCCATCGTCTGCACGAAGTGGAAGAGAAAAAGCTGCAAGGTGAACTGGTTTGTGAATGTGAACTGGTGACTCGCGCTATGATTGAACACGCCGTTAAAGCAAATCCAACGTTGACGCTTGATGATTTGCGCCGCGATGTGCGTTTGGGTAAAGGGCCTTGCCAGGGTGGGTTCTGCACGTACCGGGCAACGGGCATTTTGCACGAACTGCGTCATTCGGGCGCATGGCAAGACAATATCCGTGATGATGCAACGGAGAAGGCGGATTGGGATGTGGCGTATATTCAATCGCCTGGGCATCACACGCGCAAAAATGGCAATGGTAAGGGGGATGGGGGAGAGGAAACGGCCGTTTCCAACTTCAGCCCCAATTTACTGCTGCGTGACTTTTTACAAGAACGCTGGAAAGGCGTCTCTCCAATTTTGTGGGGGCGACAGCTTAAACAAGAACGGCTGGATGAACTGATCTACCTGAGCCTGATGAATGTCGAAAACTTGCCAGATGAACAGCTCGCCAGTCCATTGACAGACTTTTATCATTTTGATGTGACACCCAGAGAGTCTGAGGAGGTGTCTAATGATTGATGTACTCGTAATCGGTGCTGGACTCAGTGGCTTGATGACCGCTTATAAAGCTGCAAAATCTGGCTTGACGGCAAAAGTAATTGCGAAAGGGTTAGGCGGCGCACTGCATTGGAGTGCGGGCACAGTTGATCTGCTTGGCTACCTGCAAAAAGAACTGGTAAATAATCCTCAAGATGCCTTTGCTACGCTTGGCGAAACCAAACCGGCGCATCCTTACGTGCAGCTCACTTCTGAAAAAGTGGCTGCTTATCTGGATGAATTTGTGGCATTAACGGCCGAAATTGGGCTGCCATACGTAGGCGCAGCCAAAGCAGGCGAAAACATGCTGCTGCCGTCGCCAGTGGGCGCGGCACGTCCAACCTTTTTTGCACCACAAGCGCAGGTGGCGGGTGATTTATGCCGCTCTGAGCCAATGGTTATTGTTGGATTCAGCGGACTGCGCGACTTTTATCCGAAGCTGATTGCAGAGAACTTGAATAAACAAGGGTATCCGGCGCGAGCGTTGATTTTGCCCGGAGATTTGCTCACAGATCGCCATGAAAGCAACACGATTCACCTGGCGAATGGATTAGCGGATCAGAAGCGATTGGTGCAGCTTGCCAAGGCGCTTAAACCTCAAATCAAGAATGGTGAACGGGTCGGCTTCCCGGCAGTTTTGGGAATGGAAGCGCATCAAACAGTATTATCTACTTTGGAAAAACAGTTGAAAACATCTGTTTTTGAAATTCCAACGCTGCCGCCAAGTGTCCCTGGCATTCGATTGTTTAAGGCTTTGCGCGCCAAGTTGTTGAGCATGGGTGTGCGAGTTGAGGTGGGGATGGAAGTGATTGGGGCGGAAAAAACGGCCGTTAACGGAACCCCCGGCAGCGTCTCTTGGGTTGAAAGCGAAACAAGTTCGCGTCCCATGAGGCATCGTGCCAAACAATATGTGTTGGCAACGGGTGGCGTGCTGGGCGCTGGATTTGACAGCGACATTAGCGGACGCGTGCGGGAAGTTGTCTTTGACTTGCCGTTGACCATGCCGCAGCAGCGAAATGAATGGTTCCACGCCAGCTTTTTGCACCCCGAAGGACACCCCGTATTCCAGGGTGGTGTTGCCGTCAACGATGCGTTCCAACCAGTAAATGAAGCAGGACAACCGCTGTACGCAAATTTACGTGCGGTTGGCAATGTGTTG
>QQUD01000195.1 GCA_008501785.1 Chloroflexota bacterium | reverse complement strand
GTTAGGCATTCCTCAAACCCGAATTGTTGCGGCTCATTTGGGATATGGTACGCCGAAAAGTCTCAGTTACTACATTCGGACGAGGGGTTTACGCAAAAAAACTGGCAAATCGTAGCATATCGACTGTGTTTTACAGGTTGAAACCGTAACATTCTGTTCAAATGCCCCCGCTAGTCCAATTTGGTGTCCAATGCGATCACGGTGTGGAATACAGTTTACATGCAAGCGGCAATTGATGAGTTGGTTCGTAAAGGCGAGTCGATTGAGGACTCTGAACTTGTCCATCTCTCCCCAATCCGATTCCAACACATTAACCGCTATGGCCGGTTTCGTTTTGATATTGGGGATGATGTTGCGTCATCTGGACTACGACCATTGCGATCTGATTGAGGCTTAGCGTACATTTTCGTCCTTTTACTCCCAAAACCCCGAGATAATCAAAAGATGGATGAGAAACGGCCGTTGATTAATCTGGTTCTCATAAACTGGTCCGGTATGACGCCGTTGTTAATTACACCCCATCTGGCAAGTGAGACATTTGCAGGAACTCATTTAAAATGGTTCCCCAGTTATCCGTATCTCCACCCGGATTAGGTAATCGTGCCATGTTTTATCCCCTTTTTACGTTCAATTCATCAATGGAATTATTTGCGTAACCCTCAAAAACCCCAGATCCATAAGTCTCTGTTCCGTAAGCGCGTGTAGATAATTTTGGCTCAGGGAAGTGCGTGGATCCATTCTTTGCAATCTTTTGGATAGCATACTTATAATCCCCATTCCTGGTTATATCTAACCATTTAAAAACAGCACGTCTTCGCACAATCTCTTGTTGCAAATCGTCAGCGCAAATCAACTCAATGCGGGCAGGAGATGGACTCCAGGCAAAGAGGGCGCAAGAAACGCTGCTTTCCAGATCAGTTGATGGCAGCTTTCTTAATAGTGCGTACCCGGCTTCCGGCCTTGGCGTTACAGGCTCTGATACAATATTCATATAATGATTGAGTGGTGATAATGCCATATCGTCATCGTTTGAAGATGTCTGGACTTCTAAAGTTAATTTAAAATGGACTCTATCTCCTTCTGCTAACGTTATTGGCGTGTCATCTTCCAATTTCAATCCCTCAAGTGGTAGAAAATAGAGTTCGCCAGGAATCAATTTCCTGGATTCTTTCGAAGCTGGGTCGCTGAGCAATGAATATTTCACCTTTTCTGGAGTGCCCGTCTTTGGATCAAGTACCTGTATGATTAGGGAGGCAATTCGTGATTTATCAGCAAAATCTGGGACATTTTTCTTGCCATCATCCCAATCATAACGAAATGCAACCACGCTGTCGGAATTATATTCTCGGCGATCCGTTGCCAGGGTTACAGCATAATTTACTTTATTCGTTTCGTCCTCTACCTTATTAAACTCTTGTACGTTTACTATTGATTTTCCTGCCAAAGATGCTAACAATCTATTGTATTCAGGGTCTTCAAAATAGATAAAACGAGGTACCAATGGAAGGTTCACGCCTCCAACATTTCCAAGTTTGAGTGGAAAGGAGAGTGTTTGTTGAAATGATGTCTTCTCTGTTATTGTAAAAGTAACATCAATATACAGTTTCAAATCTGAAGTTTGCAGGGTATTTACAACGTCTTCAGGTGTGTTATGTTTTGCGAAGAATGTACCTGCGATCCCCGTATGAATCTTCTTTTTTGAATCAACAATCTCGTGGACTTCATTTGGGAATTGGGAAAGTCTGGGTGAAAAATCCCATGTAATCCTGGGCTGTTCTTCATTTTCATCTAATACCCAATCAGCCCGCCAAGAAAATTCAAATGATCCATCCCAATCTTGCGAGAGTTCTCCATGTTGGGGGGATATGCAATCTAACCGTAGTCGCATGGTTGGCAAATCACCACATTTAATCCAAAATGCTTCATCAAAGGGCGTATCTCGGAAACACAAAGTGCTTTCTGGCTCAAAATAGCTTGCCCATGTTTGTAGTGCCCACGTTTCTCCACCTTTTTTATTATTTGGCAGCGACACAGGACGCGGAACACGATGTTGTACGGGAATACTGCTCGATACAAGAGCAGGTTCTTGATTTTGACCTGAATCAGGAGCCTGTATCTGCTGCCTGATAATCTGATTGCGAATGGCCATAAAGGCACCAGGGCGATCCCCCTTCAAAATATAATTGAGGCTGCCGGGTAGAACAGATTGCCATTTTTCTGAATCAACTTCATTATTACCTAATATTGTTTCATCAATATAGGGTAGAGGTGGGTTGGGTAGTGCTGGCAGCAATGAACTGATGGCATGAGACCTAAACAAGGGAGGGAGTCCGGCCGTGGGCAGATCAGAATGCAAAGCAGAACGGTATTGAACATGATACTGAGGAGCCTGCCACCAAAGTTTCAATGTGTCACTATCTGCCTCGCTCCCCACTACCCCTTTGCTGTGTTTTGTGATGCGGGAGGCCACTTGCATGGCGCTGTATCCCCAAGGCCAAGCTGATCCTGGATTTGGACGCATTTCCAGATGAATGGGTTGTACACCAGTTGTTTGTGGGGGCGCTAACTCAAATGCTTCTGCTGAACATGGTGGGTCATAGCCACCAAACTGGCCTTCTCTGAAGGTAAGGTCGTCAACTGGAGGGCGTAGCTTGAACGAGCGCTGCATTAAACGAGCTGGTCTTTCAACATTCGACAGGATTAGATAGTCATAATCCGTCACCAGGACTGCTTCTTTTTGGTTGTTTGCTTCGTTTTCATTTTCTTCAGAAACATTGCGCAGAATTTTTCTTAATCGCAAAGCCGCAACAGCAGCATCTGGAGTCAGCCGTTTGTGCATCTCCCATCCCCAGTTGCGTGCAAACTGTTCATAAGTTTCTTCTCGGAAGAGTTTACCAGGGTCAGTTTCAATTTCGCGCAGAATACTGGTCATCGGTTTGAGTTGATTCTGTTCTGTTAAGCACAACAACTCGACGGAAACCAGATGCAATTTTTTATCCTTTTCTTCAGGAGCCGGGAGAAACTCTAAACCAGCATAAGGGCTAACTGCAAAACTAACCGGCAGCCGATTGGGCGTGCCATCACGACGTTGTTGGATTGGAATTAATGTGGCTGCTGGAAATCGCTGCTGCTTGCTGCTTTGTTTTGGTAGCAATCTGCGGCTGCTGTGTATTTGAGCACCTGTAATATGCCAGGCATATGGAGCGTTCCCATTGCTTGTGCTGCCTTGAAACAGCAGCAAATGGCCTTCTCGCCAAACCATCGCTGAAGTTGTCAGATCAATAGGTAACATGTCTGCTGATGAAGAAATTGGTGGATAGGATGGGCGCATTGAATCGAAAATTTGACGCAGGGCAGTTGATCTGCTTAGACGAGATGGTGTGTTGGGAAATGTTGCGATAATGCTCTGCAAAGTAGAAGGAATATTCTCGGCACGAGGATTTTGGAGACGATACCAGTTTTCCTCCAACGAAGCGATATCTAATCGGGCAAAAGTTCGCAATGAGGCCAGATCAAATGGTGAAATTGGTATCTGCTCATTTGCCTTAGCTGACCTGGAAGCGAAAATAAATGCTAACGCTGGTGAAGTTTTTCCCAGTTCATTTGATTGCCAGATATGGCGTATAGGGTCGATCTGGAATGGTGTTTGTGGGGTATCAACCTCCGATTGAAAGCTATCATACTCCGTGGATTGAAGCCTGCCCAAGAATGGCATAACGAGCAGCAGCCAATCGTCTGTTGTTTTTGATCCAACCAAAGTGTAATCTTCAAGCTGGCTAAGTAACGCAAGTTGGCTGCCGGATGGTAAATATTGAAGTGGCGTTGATGGTTTGATAGATTGATCACCTACAATATTATCTCCGATTGGTGTTTGGCGAATCCAGTGTGGTGCACTCGCTTCCACGAAGAGGAATGCGTTCGAGTCAGGATCAGACATTATCGCTATTTGTTCAAGAAGCGCTGCCTGAAAGTGGGATTGATAGTAACCATACTCTTTTGATAGCGGGGCAGTTTTCCCATCATCACCTATCGTTTGCTCTGTCCGCTGAATGCTATTAATAAATGTAGTAATTGGTAGCAGACGAATTTCTTGAAGTGTGGTCCATCGTCTGTCGTTTGTTATGGTTATCGTATGTAAATCGGGAGACGTAGACACATCAATCAACTGATGTTCAACAACAGCAAGAAATTGCCAGGATTTGTCAGGTGCGAACTCTAAGATCGTACCTCCTGCCTCAGTTTTGATGATCTCTAGCGGAATTTGATGCTGATTAAACAAGATGCGAATTGTATGCCTAATATGATTAAGGGGAATACCAGGAGACCAATGTGGAATGGTTATATGCCCTTCGGATTCGTTAAGGTTCATGTCAAGCGGCCAGGAGATGAGGTTGTTTACTTCCAGCATCCCATTTAACAGGTAAGTTTCTTGCCAATTTGATCCACTTTCCCATGATGCAGTGTAAGCCAACACCAAGTCACCGGCAGAAGATTGAAAAACGACATCTTCTCTCTGTGCTTTTTCTGTTTCTCCCTGCTGTAGAAACGCCCCCCATTGGCAAGACAGCAGCAGTTCTAAAAACCCTGATGTTAGTTGGAGAGTGGGTATTGAGATATTTGCTGCTGATTGATTGGATTGGGAAGTGGCAGCAAAGGTGAATATGGCAAATCCAGGCAGCTTTCCTGGCTGGGCGGTCATTCCGGGAAGAAGTTCTACTTTTGATGGTGGATCGATTTCCCCAGTTTGCCAGACGATTTCCCAAATCTTTTCGTTGCCGGTAATTGTGGCATTAACGGCCGTTACATCCTCAAATAACCGACATTCACCAATCGTAGTAGGAGCGCTGTTTGTCTTATTTTCTAACTTTAGTAAGTTATAATGAACGATCAAATCAAGACCATTTTTGCCTACACCTCCCACCACCAAGGCGATCTCCATCCTGCACGAATGCTGATAGTTCATCATATTAAGCATCAAATGAATTGATTTTGCTTTTATTGGTGATGGATCAGCGCCACTTGGAATGATGAATGTTTCTTGTGCAGTTGCTGGCTCAAAAGGGAAATCCAATCCACCACTTAGCGGGATACGCCAAAAATAGTCAAAAAGATAAACCTGAAGGAATGGGTCAACAATTCGTAAAGTTGCTCCAGACGGTGTGGTTTCAATAACGGCCGTTTCCCAAACCAGATACGGCGCATTAACCGATTCACCCCCCTCAATCCGCAGCGGCCATTCAATTTTTTCTGAAACAGCTTCAACTGTTTGTAAAATAAGTTGTCCCTTTTCATCTTGGGTAAAATGTAGGCGAACAACCGATTGCCCGGTTTCTAATTCAGTTAAATGATTCGCCACCGGCAGCTGTAATCGCCCTTTGATAGTAACTGTTCGGATGCTACCGGCGTTGAATGCCACTTTCTCTAGCGACAGTGGAAAAAATAATAGACCAAATAGCGAGAGTGGTTTTTGTAATTCTTCTACATGGCCCAGCCGCCACTCATATCCTTTAAGAAAATTGTACGTGCGGGACAAGGATTCAGGATCGTTGATATCCTCATTTAGATCAGACTGTAAAAGTTCTCGTTCAAATGCATTCTCTAAAAATGGCACGTTTTTCATCCAAAAGAGCCATCTGTCTCCCCCTTGTGTATTTAGTGGGATGCTTTCCCGAGTTGTGGTCAACTCCCAGTTTGTCTGTGTTTCTTCAAGGGAAACGGCCGTTTGTAATAACAGTGGTTCAGTTTTAGTTGCCCCCCTCCAAAGACCGCGTTGATCTCGGTAACGGCTGTTTTCACTATATGCAGCCATGCTCCCTGCCGTAACCTGTATCGGGGTGTTTCCATTTGTGGGTTGCGTGCTGCCAACCCGTTGTAATTGATTTTCACTCACTCGAAAAGAACCAGAAATTCCTTTCAAAAGATCGTTGCCTGCTAATGAGAGAGGTGCTGCATTATCATGAGCGTTCTTAATGACTATTTCTCCAGGATAGACATTTGTATCTATCGTCAAATCAACAGGCCAGTCAAAAGGCTCAATTAGATAACGAATGACCGTTTGATCATCAACCTGGACGATAGCTGAATCATTATCCACTCTTGCCAGGCCGGATTTTTCAGACAACGTTTGCCAATAAGCACCAAACGTTTGTCGATTGAGTGGTAAGTGGGGTTGTTCCTTCTCAGGTTCACCTGACACAGACGGGGTCTTTTCTTGCTGGGCTTCTTTGGGAAGTTTGGTCAGGGCATAAACCTGGTCTGTAAGCGGGATGTCATAACGCCAATTCAAAGTATGGCCGGTGAGGTGGTCAATTATTTCAAGATTATCTGTAGATGAAGGTTTGCCAACAAGACCAGGCATTGACAGGTAAACAAAAGGAAGATCAGTTGTTGTTGCCCACTCTGATGCAGGCACAATATCACCTATGTAATTTGCCCACTGTTGGGCACCTGCACCATCTAAGACACCGATACGCCAATTGTCCTGAATAGTTGGTTCATTGGGAGCTAATGCCCGATTTGGGCTAGGGTATTGTGGAATAATTTGGTTTTCCGTTAAAGAAAGAGCCTGGATAACCGGTAAAGTAGGGTGTCGACGCCAAATCAAAGGCAGGTATTTAGTATAGGTATCATTTGGCAGCAAGCCTGCATCTATAAATTGTTGAAACACATCAGTTTGTGTCATTATAGTCAGCGACCAGTTCATTAGCTGTGGCCAAACAAGGCTTTGTTGATTAGATTCATTCGTTTGAGCCGAATCAACATTTCCGTTATCTGATTGGTTTTCTTTGAGAGTAGATGTCCTCGTTTGTTGCTGGCGAACAAGTGATAGACTCGGAAGATGAATTGAAAGAGGAGAAGGGAATATCATATTCTCCACCAATTCTGTCTTGAGTGGAAAAGGTGTGAGCGCCTTTGGCCAATCAAATAAGTTTGGCAGTCCATCTTCAAGGGTTGGTTTTGTCGTGCTTAACCATAGAAATCCATTCAATACGAGATTAGGCGCATCAATACTCATTTCTATTGATACCAGGGACATTTTGGTTAGGTCAATCTCCCAAATGCCCGTCAATGAAGCATAATTACTCAACACAATGTCCCAAGGATTTTCTTTGTTTTCTGCAATATATTCGCGAGCTTGACGATTGCCCAGCGAAAGCGCACCACGCATCACTTTGTCTTGCTGCTCTCTATCTTCTGATTGAAACTGGACAATCTCAGATTCAATATAAAGCTGCTCCGTCAAATTCAAAAAAGGGAATTGAAGCCAGCCACCATCAATGGGCATCGTGCCCCATAAAATCGGTTTTTCTAGTGCCGGATACCCTTTTACCCATTCAGGGATTGACTCCTCCTCGATATCTCTGAGGAATGATGCAATGCCAGGCGCTTGAAGTGTGAGATGGAGATCATCTATCTCTACCTCCTCCTTCCAGGTGTTGCCTTGTTTTTGTCCCCGGTATTCCCATTTGCCAGAAGTTAGTTGACTGGTTGAATCGGAAGATATTTTTAGTGTGAGCTGCTCTCCTTCTTTATCAAGCAAAAGTTCATCCAAAATAATGCGTGTTAATGTTAGTGGCGGCTTATCTGGATCATATGGAGATGCATCGCTTAATATTAAGTTAAAAGTCTCGGGATCAAACTGAATCTGTGAGGCTGGTCTTGCTTCATTCCAACCATTAATAGGCCAGTGCATTCGCGGAATCGTATACGGATTAACAGCCTCTAATGTAGCCCAGGCAGGGGTATCATCCACCTTTTCTTTTACTATTTGACTTGGGTATCCAGGATTGAGCAACTGATGAAAAGTTTGCCAACTGGTGATGAGAGCCTGCTTTTCGAATGAATTGATCAATGGTTCATCGATTGACAGGCGAAATCGAGACTGTGGTTCCCCGTCGGAGTACTCTCTTGTTACGACAAATGGAGCTGAGATGGGCGTGTTGTCCCAAGGTAATGCTCTTTGACCATACAGTGTCAAACCAGAGGCGTGTAAATAAAATGGTTGCGTCGAATCAGTGCCAGCTTTTTCTAAACCCAACATTTTATATAGTCGAGTTTCGTCTGTAACTTGTTTCGAGACTTGTTTTGGTGTCATCACATCAAGTCGAATCATGCCACCCAGACATTGAAGGGTTGGAAACGGATTGTCTGCACTTTGTCTCCTCAAGTTGTATAGATCAGCATTGACCAGGAGTAAGGCTAATTTTCCGTTCGAAAGCCCCTGCTCTATCTGCTCGAGATTGAGATTTTTTAATGGCTGAGAATTGTCTGCTTTTTGCCATGTATATTGGTTTTTGTTGTTGGGATAGATAACGGCCGTTTCCACCCGCACAAGTAATAAAAATGAATTTGGTAGCAAAAGCTTCGATGTATCAAAAGCATTGACAGGGGTATTGGAGACAAAAAGCGAGCGAAATCCCCAGTGGTGTGCAGGTTGCTCAATTTGTACGATTCGAACAAATGCTGTCCAAAATGGGCCCCATACATGAATCGCTGGTTGATTAAAATTTAACTGAGTCATAT
>QQUD01000107.1 GCA_008501785.1 Chloroflexota bacterium | reverse complement strand
ATTGTAGTCATCAGCCGTCGTCGCTCTGGGGTGGTAAGGATAGGGTAATGCCATATGACAATGGCCGATAGATTAAGTGAAATTTTAGCTCCAGTAATGAAAATTGAGGACCTTGGAGTTCCACTAGGATTGTTGCAAGACATCGTTTTTCGCTTGCTTTATAGTGAAGGTGATGTCAGTGTGGCTCGTTTTACCGAAGTGCTCGGTTTACATGCCCGGGTTATTGATGATATTTTAGCCCGCTTGAAGCAAGATCATCTGGTTGAAGTTATAAAAGCTGGCTCAATTGGCAGTTTGAGTTTCATCTATGGTCTGACAGAAAAAGGGACCAAACGCGCCAGGGCGGCTCTAGAAAAAAGCCAATACGTTGGGCGTGCCCCTGTTCCATTGGAAACCTACTGTGAAGCAATTATTATTCAATCTGAACGTTCAAATCGGGTCACGCCAAGCCAGGTGCAAAAAGCATTGGATCATTTAGTGTTGCCCGATAATTTCCATCGTCGCATTGGCCCTGCAGTCAATGCGGGTTCCTCATTGTTCCTTTACGGTCCCCCTGGCAATGGCAAAACAACAATTGCCGAAGCAATCAAAGAATTGTTGACAAAAGATTCCCCTATTTGGCTGCCAGATACGATTACTGTCAGCGGCCAAATTATTCGTGTTTATGACCCGCTTGTGCACGTGCTTATTAGCGAAAATGACATTCCCGAACACACGGCCATGTTGGCAAAGAGTGGTGCCACTAATAAACTTAAAATTGACTACCGGTGGCGACTTTTTGAGCGACCTGGGGTGATGGTTGGTGGTGAGTTGATGATGGATTCGCTTGATTTACGGTATGAGCCAACTTCAAAAGTATATGAAGCACCACTGCAATTGAAGGCGAATGGCGGCATGTTTTTGATTGATGACTTTGGTCGTCAGCAAATTAGCCCACAGGAATTATTGAATCGTTGGATTGTTCCTTTGGAAAGTGGGATTGACTTTCTGCGTTTGCAATCAGGTCAAAGTTTGGAAGTGCCGTTTAATCAGTTGATTGTGTTTTCAACAAATCTAGACCCGATGCAGCTTGTTGATGGGGCGTTTTTGCGACGCATTCAAATGAAAGTGGAAGTTGGTGGACCAGATGAAAAGCTGTTTTACCAAATTTTTGTGATGTCCTGCAATGCCTATAATGTGCCGTTTGATAAAAAGAGCTTTATTCATTTGTTGCAGAAGTGGTATCGAGGCCCCAAACGAGTGATGCAGGCTGTACATCCACGAGACGTTGTGAAAACAGTGATTGCGATATGCAATTACGAAAATATCCCCGTCAAATTGACGCCAGAACTTGTTGATGAAGCATGTGCCAGCTACTTTGTTGAAGGCGATATGGCGGCGACATTGGCAGATCAACCAGCGACGAATGGAAAGGCTTAACGAAACGAATCTCACCTGTCTTTGTTAACTTCTATCAAAGGCAGGTGAGACGATACAATGCGAGCTTTTGAAATTATTTTTCCTTATCGTTATAAACCGACACAAACCAAAGCGCGGCAATCCCCATAAAGAAAATACCTAAAGCACCTAAGAATTGTGAAACTACTGCTAACTGGTCCATATCATCCTCCATTTCGCAATGATTTAGCGAATCTTATCAACTTCTATAAGTTAAAAAATCGTAATCAATTGGCAACCAAAATTATTTAAACTTCATCCCAAATAGGGGACGAATCCATTTCACTCTTTTGAGAATGAATTCGTACGTGAACAGACTGATGCTGAATGTGCCTGCTACTAGAATTGCAAATTTTAGAGTTGCTGATAGGTCTAGCGGCAGTACAAAGCACAATAAAACGAACAACACAGGCATATGAATGATATAAACCGGATAGACCGCTTTGTTAAGATAGCTCAAGCTTTTAGACGGTTTGTTCAAGTGAAGTGCGCCAAAGCCAATGACAGCCAGCATCCAACTCATAGACTCGATTGCAGTTAACCAGTTTGGCGAGCCTTCAAACATAAAAACGATAAAACGTACTGAATAGAGCAAAGATGCAATCGAAAGGGCAATCCAACGAATGCGAACCACTGCTGTCCAGAAAACATCTTTCAACGAGATAAACATGAAACCTGTGGCAAACCAAATCAAGCCCAGCCAAAAGCCGTGTGCTGTCATGGCATAGCCAGCATAGATTTCAGGATTGATGAGCAATACTTCAACTACGAGTGGCAGTGCCATCAGAAATAGCATCACTGGCCAGCGGAGTAGCTTTGACAAGGTACGTGAAAGGAAGTTGTTCGGATGCATTTTCAGATAGTACAAAAATGGCAGTAGCAGCAACACGTAGGCAAAGATGTTTGCCAGGAACCAAACATGTCCAAAATCAGGTTTGTATTGCGTCTCTAAGTCATAAAATTTAAAGATCAAATAGATGTAACTTGGAACCACGATGTAATATCCGAAAATGAAAGGGATAAGGATGCGAACGGTTCGATCCTTTAACAATTGTTTCCAGTCGCGGCGCTCCATGGCGAAGCAGACGCCCATACCGGAAATCAAGAAGAGAATAGGAATGCGCCAGACATTGATCAATGCCATGAAAATCCACAGCACCTCAAGCGATTCTTCGTTTTGGGGGAATCCGATGAAGGATGCCCACGGTTGAAAGCTGATGGTTGCATGGTAGATGATGAGCAGCCCCAAAGCCAGGGTTCGCAGCCAATCGATATCGTAGCGACGTTGTGTGGAAACGGCCGTAACCGTCTCCAACATCTCTACATTTTTTTGAGCAGGTAAAACTGTTTGTGCCATTTTGACAACTCCTACAATCAAATAAGCGGCAGCACGCCTTTGTTCCGCTGGAAACGGCCGTTTGCTTATTTGCAGATAAATTTAATACAGATGGGAAATTCTTGGTTTGCTACCTGATATGATAGCGAAACTATTTTTGTGGCAGCTTTAGGATATTCACATACGCACCAATACTAAAAGCAATCGTTAGGATAAGAAGATATCCAGAACTAGCTAATAAATTGAAATTTTTAAAAAATACACCCGTGTCTGTTATGAATCTCGTTAAGTCATTTTGTTGGTAGAGAGACCATAAAAGTAGGGGAATAATCAGGATGGAAGTCGAGACAATAACAGTCCAAAATGCCAGCCTGAATAGTTTCCCAAAACGATAAAACAAAGAACCTATCAGTATTCCCAAAATTGAACAGCAGACGCACAACATTAGGAAAAAAAGATATTGTATGAAGAGGTTATCCGTGACATAAGGCGAAACGAAATGAAATGGGTCGGTAAAGTTTTGAAAACCCAAAAGATTGTTTAAGGCATCAACCATGAGCCTTTCCAGAATAATTAAGCCGCTAAAGATCGTGCTGAATGCAAGCGCGACGCCTAAAAGCGATTGAAATATCTCCTTGCGCGTATTGCTGAGTGTTAGCATAAAATCGAAGTCTTCCTTGAATCGTAGCGATATGGCAAATTGAAAGAGAATCACCCCCCAAATGCGATAAACAAGACCTCCTGAACGGCTGTTAATTAAATCAGCTTTTATTAGCCCATATGAAAGTAAAGCCATGACAGTGATATAAATGACCAGATACCATAGCGCCCAGGTAAATTGATAACCCATTTTGAATTTAATATTTAGTGCAATCTTGTTCATCTCTATTGTTTCCGTTCGCTTGTGTCGGTTGTGAGGTGAATAAATAGTTTTTGCATAGTTAGGGATGAAAACTTGAGGCCGGGTGGTTGTTTTTCGGTGGGTGGGGGGCCTTGGATAACGGCCGTTTTCAACCCCCTGACCACGTCATCACTAATAACCGTTCGGTCTTGTACAAATTCATCCACCTGGGTTGACTTACCCGAAACATAAAAGACATTCGCCAACAGCTCTTCAACCGATGCTTGCCGGATCACCTTGCCATTTTTAAGAATAATCGCTTCATTGTACAAATCAGCAGACTCTTCAATAAAATGGGTTGAGATAATAAAAAGCCGTGGATTATTAGAAAATTCTTCAATTAACTCGAAATAAAACGTGTCCCGAGCCACCGCATCTAGCCCAAGAACGGGTTCGTCAAAAACTGTGATAGCAGCTTTAGAGGCCAGCCCAAGAACGATTCGAAAAATTGATTGATAGCCTCGTGATAATTGCTCATATTTTTGTTCAGGAGCCAAATTAAACACTTTGCACAAACGTTCGGCATATGATTCATTGTAATTCGAGAAGGATTCCCTCGCATAGGCAAGCAGTTTTTTAACTTTGAAACGCCCCGGAAAATAATGCTTCTCCGGCATATAACAGATATTGTTATTAATGATTTCAGGATGTGTCGAAATGTTTTCTCCAAAACAAGTGACGCTGCCTTGATCGGCAAAAATTCGATTTGACAGAATGTCTAGGAGCGTTGTTTTGCCAGCGCCGTTGCGACCAAGCAGACCATAGATATTACCCTCTGAAAAACGCAAGGTTGCATCTTCAAGAGCAACAACCGATCCATAGGTTTTGGTTAGTCGATTTGTTTCTAAAATTGCTGCTGATTGCGTCATGTTCAACTCTCCGTCCCATTTTTTATCATCTCTGAAATCTCATCTTTTGAAATGTTCAGGTTGTCCGCTTCATTCAATAGGGGCACGATATATTTTTCATAAAATGCTGCTTTTCTTTTGGTACGGATTTTTTCAGCTGCGCCAATTGAAACAAACATACCAATGCCCCGTTTTTTGTATAAGATTCCTTCATTTGCCAGCATATTGATTCCTTTGGCAGCGGTCGCTGGGTTAATGCGATACATAGTTGCCAACTGGTTTGTAGATAGGACCTGCGCCTCTTCTGCGACAATATTTTGCAGAATGTCATCTTCGATGCTCTCGGCTATTTGCAAGTAGATCGGTTTATCCGTATCAAATTGCGGTTTCATTTGTAATTTTCACCTCACCTACTTTTTGTGGTTAGTTTTAAAGCCGAGCTAGTTATATGGTTAACTACTCATGTAATGAACTATATAACCTTTTAATACAAATGTCAATATGTTTTCAAGAAATATTTGAGGTTAGTAAAAGGCTATTCAATTTTATGTATCATTTTAAGGCTCATAAAATTTGGGTGACGTATTTATGGGGTTTTGTTTGCTTCGGGCAAAATGGGAAATTTATGAGGGGATTTTATAAATGAGGCAGATTACCAAACAAGAAAATTGGACACGGATGATACGGATTCAACGGATTTTAACTTTGAAAAAGCAATCCGTGTCATCTGTCAATTCCGTGTCCAAATTTTCTTATCTTATCCTTGTAATAAATCTGTTACGGTCCGACCTAAAATTGAACCTTCTCCCTGCGAACTGCCGCCAGACATCTTAGCGTTTTGCAAAATGCGGTCGGCTAATCGAGAGAATGGCAGTGATTGCAACCAGACGCGACCTGTACCTTGCAAAGTTGCCAGGAAGAGACCCTCCCCACCAAATACCATTGATTTAAGATTCCCAGCTCGTTGAATGTCATAATTGATGGTGGATTCAAAAGCAACAATACAGCCGGTATCGACCATCAGTTTTTCGCCATTGAGCCGTTTCTCGATAATTGTGCCACCTGCATGAATGAAGACCATACCATCTCCGCGCAGCCGTTGCAAAATAAACCCTTCACCGCCAAACAGGCCAGCACCAATTTTTTTATTAAATGCGATGCTGATTCCTGTACCTAATGCTGCACAAAGGAAGGAATCTTTTTGGCAAATTAGTTCGCCATTGGCTTCGTCCAGATCGATGGCGATGATCTTGCCGGGGTAGGGAGCACCAAATGCAACGTGTTTTTTGCCTTGTGATACGCTACTGGAAAAGTGGGTCATGAACAGCGATTCCCCGGTGATGGCGCGTTTGGCTACGTTGCCTAGCTTGCCTAAGAACCCTTCATTTGGCTTCGAACCGTCACCCATTTTTGTTTCAAACGCGATGCCATCTTCCATGTACATCATTGCGCCTGCTTCAGCAATAACGGTTTCTTGTGGGTCTAGCTCAACTTCTACAAACTGTAAATCATCACCAAAAATTTGATAATCAACTACATGACTTTTCATTTATATCTGCTCCTTAAAAATATGAGGGTGTAAATACCAATATTTATTACGTGCTATCTAAAAAATTGTCGCAACTCCCAATGGAAAATGTATTTGTTGCGTGGATTTGGGGAAAAGTTTGATGTTTTTCACAACCCGAAAATAGTATAGAACATGCTGAATAGCATGGCAATAATGAAAAATGTTATAATCGGTTTTGATTATGAAAAAAGGTAGTAAATATTTTCCTCTTTATACGCATTTGAAACAATGTCTGCAGCAAGAAGTTGTGCTGACATTAACTGATATTGAAACATTGATCGAGCTGCCATTACCAGGTACCGCACATTTGCAGCGTGCCTGGTGGAGTAATCGCAGCAAGGGTGCATTGCAGGCGCAAGCGTGGATGCAGGCTGGATATCATGTGGTTGAGATTGATCTGGAAAATGGAAAAATCTTGTTCCGCAGACCAAAGCTGAATTATGAAGCGAAGAAAATGGGTGATACCGTGCAGTGGGATGGGGAGTTGATTTCTGGGTTGCGACACCATATGGATTTGACGCAAGGAGAATTAGCTGACGTGCTGGGTGTGCGTCAACAAACCATTAGTGAGTGGGAGCGCAGTGCCTATTTGCCCAGTCGTGCCACGTCTAAATATTTGAGCATGGTGGCTGAAAGGGAAGGCTTTACCTATGAAGTTGTGCCTAACGAACCTGATACCGAATAAATTGTCAAATTGATATTGACAATATTGACATCACCGTGTAAAATGTTGCCAATCGAGTGAGGGCAGTGGTCTAAGGATGCGGCTTAAAGCAACGGCCGTTCTTCACAACCATCGTGCTATTCCAATGTGGATTGGTAAATTTAATTAGCGTTTCCAGCCAATTTGCTGGTGATTGGTGCATGTTTGTATATGGACGGGGTGTTGTTTTAGCTGCCAGGTGCGGAAGAGGAAAACGGCCGTTGTCCTTGCTCGATCTTCTATTAAAGGTTCCATGCTGTTGGAGGTAACAAATGGGCAGCTATTCTTTGGATGAAGTGATTAAGCGTTGGGAGCTAGGCAAATTGACGACTGATCAAATGATAGGACAGATCATTTTGTTGATGCAACATTTGTCGGATCGGGTTGGGACATTGGAGAAAGTGGTTGAAAAAGAGCGAAACGGCCGTCATAAATCAGCACATTAACTTAAGACCTGACAGGTTGGGGAAAACCTGTCAGGCTAGTTGTGAATCAATTGTTGCAACTTGGTTTAGGGATAAACAGTTCTTCAGAAATTGATTGTCCATCCCCAGAATCAACCCGAACCATTCCAATGGTGTTGTTATCCATGCCAGAAACTCTAAAAGCAGAGCCACTGGATTGGTTTTTGACCTGAATAACATCATTCCAGAAGTAGGTATAGACACCATTTCCATCCACGCCTTCAACGAAAATTTGAACTGTCCAGTTATTGTTGTCATCACACGAGCCGGTTCCTTCAAGTGGATATTTGACCATGCTCAATGGTGCGAAATTGCCGGACACGGCTGTGGGGCTTAATGGAACATTTGCTGATGGGGTGATAATAATTAACTCAGAACGTTCTGCATCTGACATTTCAAATCTACTCGCAGCAACAAATCCCTCTTCGCCATCTTCTGTTTGTATGTAGAGCCAACTGCCATTAGCTGATCGACCTAATACCATAACTATCTCGTCAAAGCTAATAAAGGCAATTTCTTCGGAGCTAGCATCAGGTGCGCTAAAAATGCTGGAATTCTGTTGAGCAACGGCCGTGACCACAATCGATGCGCTTTCTGCCGTCGGCGAAGGTGCCAGCGTTGGGGGTGGTGACGCAGTGGCAGTGGGAGCAGGGGATGAGGTGGCGGTGGCGGGTTCTGCGGTGTGGGTAGCGGTGACGGGAACGGCCGTTTCCGTAGCAATTGGCACGGCAACCGAAACATCTGCCGCTTCTGTCACAACGACATCTGCGTTTGCTTGCAGAGGCGTTGTTGGTTCAGAAGCCCCCACAACTAAACTGCGTGCGATAAAAAAGACAATAATCAATAAAGCAACTGCGCCGCCAACGATAAATATTTGTTTGGTTTGGCGACTTTGTTGGCCTTCTGCAAGCATTGATTTAGCTGTGGCAACGATGTGTTGAGAATCGTTGTAATTGGGCGAAACGGCCGTTATTTCTTCCCACAGCCGTAATGCTTTTTTAGGCTTCTCATCTGAGATTGCTCTGAATGCCTGTTGGTACCGTGATGTACAGATGCCTTCATTGGCCCTTTTTTCAACTTCTAATAAATCTGGAAACTCAGTTGTACCCCGTTGATGTTGAATGGCGTGCCATTTTGTTAATGCTTGTTCAAAAGCGCCACTCTCTATTAGGGTATTTGCTTCTTCATATAAAGATTCAAGTTTTGCTAATACGGATTGATTTGATAATCCTAGCTGGATTTTTCGCTCAAGGTGTTCCAGATCATGGTCATCT
>QQUD01000638.1 GCA_008501785.1 Chloroflexota bacterium | reverse complement strand
TATGATTGGACGCGTGAAAACGATGCGCTGCTGGTTTGTGATGAAGTGATAACTTTTCGCTCTCATTATGGTGGCGCACAGGAATGGTATGAGGTGCGTCCTGATCTGACGGCAATGGGCAAAATGATTGGTGGTGGATTTCCTGTTGGTGCATTGGCTGGGCGCAGAGAGGTGATGAGTGTATTGGATCCGTTGGCGGCTCAGGTCTTGTTTCCACATTCTGGCACTTTTTCGGCAAATCCAGTGACGATGACGGCTGGACTGACGAGTATGGCGTTGTTTGACCAGGCTGCTGTGGCAAAGTTGAATCTGTTGGGTGACAGGGCACGTGCCGGTATTGCGGAGGCTATTCAGGTTGCTGATGTGCCAGCTTGCATTACGGGCAGCGGTTCAATGTTTAGGGTTCACATGAAAGCCGAGGTGCCGGCGACTTATCGGGAGGCTTTCATGACGCCGAAAGAATCTAAGCTCATTCATGCCTTAATTGATTACCTTTTTGATAATGGCATTATTATGATCAATACGTGTTCAGGGACGCTATCAACGGTGATGACGGAAAAAGAAATTGACGTTTTGACGGAAACCATTCTTGCGGGATTTCGCACAATTAAAAAGCTTCTCTGATTGCGTAATGTGGTCCAAAAATTTTCTGAAAATGTTCTGAAAACCGTCTTAAAATGGTTTTTTGCTAACTTTATCGTGAGAATTAGTTGATAGTTTTATTTTTCCCATTTTAAGTTCTCTCCAACACTGGTGAAATTTTCTCTAATGCTGTACGTTTTAAAATTCAATTGGTTTCAAAGAGAAAGGGGGCGTCCGACTTTTGCCAAAACAGGAAATTTACATCATTTTCTGGTCTGGTTGAGGTGAACTGTCTGTTTTGTAAGAAGTGATGATGCCGCATACCCATTTACAACAACATCGATGGCATCGGTGGCTGTATTGTAAAGCAAACCATTCCAAATCGACCTTACTAAAGCGACGATAGCCATTGTCGTCACGGGCTATATCGAGCAACAAATCGATTTTTTCGTAATACCGCAATGTGTGAACCGTGATGCCAGTTATGGCAGCCATTTGTTGCGTACTATATGTTTCGTCCATAGAAATCTCATGATACACCCTAGAGCTTACTCTAGGGCAAGGGGCAATTTTTTTAGATAATTATTTCAGCAGTATGCGTTTATTGTTCGCTAAAAGCCAGTTTTGCAGCCAGCCCTGCAAATATCAGTGCAAATGATCGCTGCACGCGTTTGACGGCTTTGGGTGAGTTGATCAAATAGCTGCTGACGCCGCTGGCGAGAATGCCATACAAGGCAAAAACAATAAAAGTCATTCCCATAAACACGGCGCTCAATCCAATCATTTGCTGGGTGGGGGAAACGGCATCTGGTGAAACGAAAAGCGGCAAAAAG
The DNA here is from genome assembly GCA_008501785.1 of Chloroflexota bacterium. The sequence goes on along the minus strand of QQUD01000638.1, from coordinate 7,123 downwards.
GCAAAAAAGAAGATGGTGAGCTTGGGATTTAAAATGTTAATCAAGATACCTTTGGAGACTATTTGCAGGGCGTTTGTCTTTTGAATAGATGTGTCCAACTTGAGTGATCCCGTATCGCGCCACATGCCCCAGGCGAGGTAGAGCAGGTAGGCTGTTCCCGCAAATTTGAGCAGTTGAAAGGCTTGCGCACTCATGTGCAAAATGGCAGACAGTCCTAAAACGCTGGCTGTTAAATGAGGAATTATCCCTGCGGTACATCCAGCAGCGGCAAATAAGCTGGCTCGTGAACGTTGAGCCAGTCCGGTAGAAACTGTGTAAATGACGCCTGTCCCTGGCACAAGCACAACAACGAGTGATGTAAGTAAAAATTCTGTAGTGAACATACTGCTCTCCTTCATAAATCGAATTGCTAATTCGATAGGCGATTTGGCAATTCGCGTTACGGGTTTTCATGTGTGATGGTGTGCTATGTTCATGAAATCCTTTGAAAAGGTGGGAAGCTCTTCCTGATTTTGAATGGATTGGATTAGCACGAAGGAATTATATGGGTGAAACGGCCGTTTTCCAACACACCTCTCATCTCACAATCCCAATTCTCACCTATAATTGTCGCCATTAACAATAAAAAACGTGGTGAGGAGGTTTCTGTGGCAGGTGAGATGAATGGTGGATTGTTAGTCGGTGAAGTACTGCAAAAGCAGGGTGTCCGATTTTTGTACACGCTGTGCGGAGGGCATATTTCACCCATTTTGGTAGGCGCTGAACAGCAAGGGATTCGCGTTATTGATGTGCGGCATGAGGTAACGGCCGTTTTCGCCGCCGATGCCACTGCCAGATTAACAGGGGTTCCGGGTGTCGCTGCCGTCACAGCAGGTCCCGGTGTAACCAACACCATCACCGCCCTCAAAAATGCACAAATGGCCCAATCACCGCTGGTGCTGATTGGCGGCGCGGCTGCCACACTGCTCAAAGGACGTGGTGCGCTGCAAGACATTGACCAACTCTCGCTCGTCAAACCTATCGTCAAATGGGCGCGTTCTGCCAAAAAGGTGCGGCAAATTGTGCCGCTGCTTGAAGAAGCATTTCGGGTAAGTCAGGAGGGCGTTCCCGGCCCTGTGTTTTTAGAGATTCCGATTGATTTGCTGTATCCAGAGGCGGTTGTGCAAAGTTGGACGATGGCGTCAGCAGGCAAAGGGAAAGGGTTAGCTGGCAAGGGAATGAAACTTTTTTTAGGCACACATCTCCGGCGCACGTTTCGTCAAGCGTGGCAGCAGCGTGCGGTTGAGCCACAGCCGGTGATTGCGACTGTTCCCGGTGCCAAAGAAGTTAAGCAGGTCAAGCAGGCGTTGTTGGATGCCAAACGGCCGTTACTGATCGTTGGCAGCCAAGCCCTCATCGATGCCCAACAAAGTGATGCACTGCAAAAAGCTGTGCTAAACCTTGGCATTCCGACGTACCTATCAGGAATGGCGCGGGGTTTGCTGGGACGAGATGCCTTGCACAAGCGGCACAAGCGCAGCAAAGCATTGCGTGAGGCTGACGTGGTGATTTTGGCTGGGGTTCCGGCTGATTTTCGGTTGGGATACGGCCGTTCCATTCCGCGTCGCGCTACCTACATTTCCATCAATCGCAGCAAAAAAGATTTAACCAAAAATCGCCGTCCCACGATGGGGTTTTTAGCTGATCCCGGTGCTTTTTTACGCATGTTGGCCGATAGTTGGAACCCCGACATTACTCAAAATAGATGGGCAGCATGGCACACAACCCTAACAGAACGAGATGCGGCTCGGGATGAAGAAATTGATCAGATGGGGCAGCAGCAAACCGAATGGGTCAATCCTGTTTGGTTGTGCCAGCAGCTAGAAACGGTCATTGATGAAAACAGCATTTTGATTGGGGATGGGGGTGATTTTGTAGCGACTGCCAGCTATGTCGCTCGTCCTCGCGCACCACTCTCATGGTTAGACCCTGGTGCGTTTGGTACGCTGGGGGCTGGTGGCGGGTTTGCGCTGGCGGCCAAACTGTGCCGTCCAGAGGCTGAAGTGTGGCTGCTCTATGGTGATGGCTCCACTGGCTACTCTCTGGCTGAGTTTGACACCTTCGCCAGACATAACGTTGCCGTTATTGCCGTCATTGGCAATGATGCATCTTGGGCGCAAATTGCCCGTGATCAAGTAGAGATTTTAGGCACGCCATTAGGCACTGAACTGGCTCAAACGGATTATCATTTGGTCGCTGAGGGGTATGGTGGAGAAGGATTTTGTGCGACGGATCCCACGCAAGTGACAGAACTATTGCAAAATGGCAAGAGGGCCGCGAAAAACGGCCGTTCTGCGCTGCTCAACGTCATGATTGGCAAAACAGATTTCCGCAAAGGCTCAATTTCTATGTAGCTTTAGTTTGGAATGCAGAAATTGGACGCAGATGACGCAGATGACGCAGATTTTTTCTTCTGAATCCGCGTCATCTGCGTTAATCCGCGTCCAATTTCTTAATTCTTCAGAATCTGCAAAGTTTTTGGTTATGTGAGTTTCTCATTTTTCAAAATATCATCTAGTGTGCGTACAAGAAAATCAGCGTTTTCTTTGGTGAAGACGATGGGGGGTTTCATTTTGATCACGTTGTGCAAAGGACCATCTGTGCTGAGCAAAATGCCGCGATCTTTCATTTTTTCGACGATGGCGCTGGCTTCGGTGGCGGCCGGTTCGAGTGTGTCATGATTGCGTATCAGTTCGATGCCCACAAACAAACCCAATCCGCGCACATCGCCAATGATGGGGTATTTGGGCATGAGAGTGCGCAAGCCAGCCATCAAATGGTTGCCTACTTCAAAGGCGTTTGCTTGTAGATTTTCGTGCTTAATGACATCTAAAACGGCCGTTCCCACCGCACAAGACACCGGATTGCCGCCATACGTATTGAAATACTCCATGCCGTTGTTAAATGAAGCAGCAATTTTGGGGGTTGTCACCACTGCCGCCAATGGATGCCCATTTCCCATTGGTTTGCCCATCGTCACAATATCTGGCATGACGCCCTGCGTCTCAAATGCCCAAAAATGGGAGCCAACGCGCCCAAATCCGACTTGAACCTCGTCAGCAATGCAAACGCCGCCAGCCGCTCGTACGTGTTTGTAAACTTCTGCCAGATAGCTGTCTGGCAGCACAATTTGCCCGCCACAGCTCAAAACCGATTCGGCAATAAAGCCTGCAAACTGTCTGCCATTTTTGGTAACAGACGCAATTTTTTCACGAGCCATATTTGCATATTGTTGGCCCGCGACTGTATCGCATCCTTTGAATGGACCACGATAGCCATCGGGCAGGGGAAGTACATGAACATGAGGTGGTGCGCCTTTGCCGCCTTTACCATCATGTTTGTAGGGGCTGAGGTCAATGAGATTGCTGGTGTTGCCGTGATAGGCAGCATCGAGCACGAGCATGTCGTGCTGGCCGGTGTGGGTGCCGGCCATGCGCAGCGCCAATTCGTTGGCTTCGCTGCCAGAACTGACGAAGTAGACGACAGATAGTGGCTCGGGGAAGGTTGCCAGCAGCCGTTTGGCGTATTGGACGATGGTGTCGTGCAGGTAGCGGGTGTTGGTGTTGAGGCAGGCGGTTTGGGTAACGGCCGTTTCCACCACATGCGGATGACAATGACCGACGTGCGGCACATTGTTCACGGCGTCCAGGTAACGGTTTCCCTGCTCATCGTAGAGATATTGCATCCAGCCGCGCACAATTTTGAGTGGCTTTTTGTATGAAATAGAAAGTGATGGTCCAAGATGTGCCTGACGACCGTTGAGTATGGAATCTTTGCTTAATCCTGCATCTGCAAAGGATGTTGCGGTTGGTTCCCCCAATTGCGTGTAGACATTGCCGTTGACGACCAAATTTGTTTTCGGGAAGGGTGGTAGGCCGCAAGCGTGACGAAATGTGTAATGGGCAAAATCGGGGTCCGTATTGTTGAGTATGGTTAACGCTTCCCATGCTGGCTTTTCGGTAACGGTGAGGTAGTCGTTGTCGGGTTCTTTTTGTTTCATCATGGCTGAATTTGCCACGCTGCTGCAAAGCCGAATACAGATAAGTGTGTAGAGCAGTTCTAGTTCTAAATCGGCGAGTGGGTGGTGCTGGTGGTAGCCGCTGATGATGGGGGAAACGGCCGTTACCGGATCCGCCTTGTCCAACAGCGCATACGCACATGCAATTGCCAGTTCAAAAACCGTATACGTGTGTACCATATCCCCAAAATCGATGATGCCAGTGACTGTTTCGCCATCTGTCAACACGTTGTAATCATTTGCATCGTTGTGAATCACGCTGGTGCGCAGTTCTGGTAAACGCGGTGCAACCCATTTTTCATACGATTGCAGATAATCGCTGACAATTATGTGCTGCATTTGGTTTTTGATGAACGGCAAACCCTCAAGAATCATGCTTGGAGCGTTTTTCAGGTCCCACCGCAGTTCGGTGGGTGTGGCGGGGTGGGTGAAGCTGGTGAGGGCTTTGTCGAGCCTGCCCATGAAGCTGCCCAGACTAGCTAAAAGTTCTGGGGTTTGCGGTTGGGTTTGCACAAATAGATTGCCGGGAAGGTAGTCGAGCAGGGTGATGAAATGTTGAGTACTGTCGAGATCGGAAACGGCCGTTATCGTCTCTCTGTTGCGTGTTGATTGTACTTGTGGGCAGCGTAGGGTGGCGTCTTGCTGTGCGATGTGGCGCATGGCCTTGTGTTGTAAATCAAGCGCTTCGCGCTGTTCGGCTGCGTTTGAGAATTTGAGTATGAATTGCTTCTTATCAGCGGTTGTGAGTCGAAAGTTTTGGTCACGTTCGCTGGGGAGTAGTTTTAGCTTGCCGCTGATTCCATACAGTTGATTGACCAGTTGTTGTGCAGTGGTTGGGGGGAAATACGGCCGTTTTGCATTTATCTCCATTATTTACTCCAATGTAAATCGAATTGCTAATTCGATAGGCGATTTACCAAATCGCACTACGGTTTTCATGGGTGGTGGTGTGCCACGTTCATGATGTCTCCTGTAGATAATGTGTTAGAAAGGACTGAGTGCTGAGGACTGAGTCCAAAGTGAGCATCCAGAATTTAGTTGTTGGCGTGGAGGCTTTAGCCGAAACTCATTCCGCTAAAGCCTCCATTCCGAACAGGGAAGAGGTTTCTGGACGCTTACTAAGTGTTTTCAAGAGCAAATTCTAGCGGCAATGGACCGTTAGGGCGAACAGGTAAATTTATCGCTGCGTGTCAGATCCATTGGGCATTCGCCAAAGCGTTCGACGATGGCTGTGCCGGTAGAATTGCCCCTTGGTTCAAGAATGGCGACCACAATGGGATAATCTGTGCCGGTTGCTTCTCGTATCTGGGTGGGTGTGGCTGTGACCTGATAGACATTTTCATTGGGTAATAGCAGCATGGCCTGGTCGAGTGTTTGACTTAAATCCCAGTCGGGATGTGCGAGGTACAAGTTCATTGTAAGGGAACTTTTTGTTTGTAGTTCCAGCATGATTTCAAAGACGACAACGGCCGTTACCCGTTCTTTTTGTGTTGCCGATGTAAAGCGAACGATGCCCTGATCCCAAAATTGATAGCTGATGTTATCGAGCGATTGTAAATCAAATTGTACGTTTGTGAATACGGACATAATGGAAGTTTCAAATGATGATTGCAAGGGTTTGTTGGGGTTGAGGGTGCCAAGCTGTGTCGTGAGAATGGGTGCGTTGGTTTGTACGTTGGATTTCATTTCGGTTGGGTCGAGAACGGCCGTTACCGTCACAATTTCCTTACCTGCATCAACGATCTGATCGCCGCCAATCATGTGAATTGGCAATTGTCCTTCGCTTCCAGTATGCCACGCAGGATTTGAGTAAAACAGCTTCAGAATCCCTTCGTCGGCGCTTACCAGCTCGACACCGAGCGTAATTTCAAAAGTAATTGGATCATTTGCGGATGCGCGGCTAATTTGTTTGGCTGAAATGACCCACACTTGGTCAAACGGTGGGAATGGGGCTGGTACAACTTCAGAAGGCGTGTATTCGGATGGATAAGTCAAAAAGTCAGCAGCCACCCAGCCCGACAGTCCATCGACTGTTTCAACTGCTTGCCAGATAAAGTCGTCATGTTCCACACGCGGCGCATCAGCTAGCAGCACGATGCTGCCTTCGTTTAAAATGGCGATTTGTTGCCCATCCGGTTTGTCTCGTAAGGTGAGGCCGTTGTTTTGAGTTCTGATAATGGTGGCGTGGTGGATAACGGCCGTTTCTGCCGATACCTCAATTTGGGCCAGATACAGGTCTGCGCCATTGTCATTTTGCGGCAGCCGCTGCCCCGTGTTGGCGTCGTATAAGCCAGTCGTCATGCGCAATGTGCTAGATTCCAGATTGTCGGGCAGCCACAGCGTTAACCTGCTGGTTGGGCGGGTCCCATTGGTAAATGTTGAACTTTCGCCTAAAGACTGGTCTGCCTGCGCAATCAATTTGCCGTTTTCTCCCAACAAATGGACAAATGCAGTGTAATCGGCTGTGGGCTGACCAGTCGTTTCCCAAGCGAGACTAACTTCAAGTGGTTGTCCTGGTTGATATGGTTTTGGTGAGAGTGCGAAATCTATCAAGTGAAAGTTGTCCCCTAAATCAACCGGTAGTTTTGTCAATTGATGGGGTGCAAATACTTCCCACATGGCTAACATGAAGCCTTGCCCATTGTTGTTTTGAGGCAACTGCTGCCCTGTGCGGTTGTCGTATAAACCAGTTGTAATGGTGTATGTGCCAGGTGGCAGGTTCTCTGAAAGCGGCAAATTGAGGACAGCATTAATGTTTTTACTTTCGTCTAGCATTGAAAATGCTTCCAGTGGTTCGTCAATTTGCGCGACTAACTGACCATTTTCGTCAATCAGGTGTACAAATGCAGTGTAATTTGCTTTTGGTGGTTCGGAAATTTCCCAAGTAAGCGCAATTGGCAAAGATTGTTCTTGCAGATTTGAACTGGGGGAAAAGGAAAACCCAATCAGGCTGATGTTGTCTCCAAATTCTACCGGTAAATCGGGTGTTAAATTGGACAATGGTGGTAATGGGATGTTATTCAAACCTGGAGCGGTGTTGGGAATTGTGGTTGGCATGGAAACGGC
>QQUD01000061.1 GCA_008501785.1 Chloroflexota bacterium | reverse complement strand
CATCTCATCCCTCGAATTCCGAATCGTTTCCGTGATGATGTGGCCCATTTTCTGAATCAAACGCGGAATCATCGCATCCGATTCTTCTTTTATTGTGGTTTGTAGCTGGTCAATTTGGATTTGCAGGTCATCAGCACGCAAACGCTGTGACTCGGCATCATCTTGCACAAGGCTCAACATTTGTTGCAGGGTGGCAAGCTGTTCTTGGAGAAGGTCAATTTGCTGTTCTGAATCCAGGCTACGTTGTTCCAACAACTCTAGCTGCTGCTTTTCTTTGGAAAGCAGCAACTCACGCAGCGAATCAAATTGAGACGCTGGTTCATGATTGGAAGGCGTTGCGGTTGATTCCTGAGATTCTGATGCTGGAACAGCCATGAAGGGTTCCTATTCGCTTTCGGTATCGGCTGTAGTGGCTTCGCCGTTGCTCTGCAACTGCTGCCCAACTTCGATTAACATTTGGCCGAGGTCGAGACGGGTGGTCTTTTTATTGTCGAGCCATGCAACCATCGTTAATAGTTCTTGACGCAAGTCGTTATCTCGCTGTTGGGATTCGGCCTGCATGGTGAGCAGCCGTTCGGAGAGGTCCGTATTCAGCCGGTTAAGCCCGTCTTGCAGCTCTTTTTTGGTGTCGAGAAGCTGTTTTTGGAAATCGGCCGTTAATTTATCAATGCTATCTTGAAAATCTTGGCGCGTTTGCTCATTTTCATCGGACAGCTTGTTTACTTGTTGGGTGAGCGATGTGGTTTGCTGCTCATCTTGTCGTTTCAAGCGATTAACCAAATCTTTTTTGGTATCGTTGATTTTAGTGGTGAGCCGCTCGGTGGTTGAACTGTTTTGCTCGTTAATCGTGTTCAGCAGTTCATGCCGCATCGCTTCTACGCGGGTAGCTAGTTCTGCCAGACGGGTTTCTGTGGCGCGTGCCTGATTCCCAAATAGAATATCACGAATATTGTCCAGCTCATTCCCGGTTTTTCCAGCCAAGTCTGCCGGGGTTGCTGTAGCTGCATTCGTTTGAGGATTGTTTTCGGCTTTTTCTGTGGTTTTAGATTGTTCTTTTTTAGACATAATCACCCTTCTCCCCTCGCAGTTGCCCAGTAGAATGGTACTATTATAGCGACATTTGGAGCGACTCGACAAGACATAAAATGAAAGACAGCAAAAATACACAAAACTTTTGCTGTCTTTTCACAAAGTCTAGAGCTTTGGAATACGAATGACCTGGCCAACTTTGAGTGCGGACGGGTTGTCGCCAATCACTTCTTTGTTGGCTTCAAAAATAGCCATCCATTTTTCACGATCAGGGGAACCATAATGCTCTTGGGCAATTTGGCTCAAGGTTTCACCTGTTTTGACTGTATGGCTGCCTTTGAATACGGTTGCACCGGCTTTGGGTTTACTGGTTTTGTGATCTTGACGATCAAATGCTTCTTTCGACATGTTTACCTCCGAATTTGGGACTAAATAAACTGAACATCAACTGGCCCGGTTAGAAATCCGGCCAGGGCTTACCTGAACATACATAGTACACTAAAAATCTTCAGCGCGTTCGGTGTCTTTGATGCGAACGGCCGTTTCTGTCAACTTCGTATTGGGCACAATCAACAACTCATCACCCATGCGAATCTCAGCATTGAGCGTGCCAATGCCCTCCAGCGTGCCTTCTTCACCATCAACAATTAGCAGATCACCAGCACCAAATTGTTCACGCGCATAATATCCGGCCAATGCATTTTGAGCGACGCCACGCCCACCTAATCCAAAAGCAAGGGCTAAACCACCGACAACAATGGTGAGTATATTTGTGAAAACTGTGGTCAAAATATCGGCATTGATACCCAACTGCTCCAAAACCACGATCACGATCATGATGATCAGCAGAATGTTGACACCTTGCCCAACTTCTTCATGAAAATCAACACCCATGCCACTCATGGCGGCTTGTGCGGCTCGTCCCAAAAATTGGGCTAACAACACACCGGCAACCAATGTAGCTAAGGCCGCAAGTAAACGGGGCAAAAAGGCAATCAAGTTGCGTAATGGCTCGACAGCGGCCGTTAATCCCAGGTTTTCCAATCCGAGGAGGATGAAGTTGAGGAAAACAATCCAGAAAAGGAGCATCCCTAGGAGTTGTGAGCCTGAGCGTTTAATTTGGGCGCGTTCTAACCCGGCCTGCACCCCGGTGCGCTCAAATAAACTTTGCAGGTGCAATCGATCAGCTAATTTTTTGACAACCGTGCTGATAATGCGGCCCAAAACCCAGCCTAACAGCAAAATCAGCAATGTCGTCAGCAATCGGGGGGTATAGTCGATGGCCCCGGAAATCATGTTGTTGATTGCGGTTTGAATCATTTCAAAGTCGATCATCGTTTATTCCTTTTGCGGCGGGGTTTTAATTTGGTGGGGCGATGGGTAAACGGCCGTAATAATCCCACCGCTACTTCAATAAAGCCCTGCGTCCCCAACTTAAATAATGTCCCAGTCATGTTTGAACGATGAATCTGGTCAAACAATTTGTTTCGCAAACGGGTAGACGTTACACCATCCAACGCAACCGGAGCAGCGCGTGTAGGCTCCTCCAGATGTTGTAACCAAAGCTTATCCAAATAAGCCATACATCGATCATTTTCGGCCAACACATCAATCAATTCATTCGATTCAGATTCACCTAATTCACCGCGAACAAAACGTAGCAACAATGTGGTCACTTGTTTCTTTTCCAGGTCATTCAGTTCGCTTGTGGCAAAGCGCTGCAATAAATCTCTGTTTATCGCGTTCAGAACCTTCATATATGTTGACCCCTTTCGATAAAAAATAAAGTCGATTGGTAGGTGCCGGTCAGTTGCCTTTCCAACACCTACCACGCAACTGAAACGCAAATTAAAAATCTGATTGAACGTGTAGACACTAAATACACTGACCGGTCACAAATCCATTGATGTTTTTGGATGGAGTGTGTATCCTTATATAAGGAATGAGGAAAAATCAATCAATCTTCACCACAAAAATCCTTGCAAGATTCCATTAAATATTGTGCCCAACGATTAGATAAGTTACGGTAACTTGCGACTAAACCACGTAGCAAAGAAATTGGACATTTGTGACCGTTACACGAATGTGGTGTCTACACGTTGGCATCCACCTAACAAACCAGTGCTTTAATAAGCATTTTTAAAAGTTGTTGAAATTGTATTTGTTGAAATTTGGAGGAACATATGAGTGGTTGGTTCATGTTAGTTTTAGGCATCTTGATCGGATGGGCTATTGAACTTGTGATTGATTGGTATTATTGGCGGCGTCAGAAAGCTGATAGTGTTGATGAAACTGAATGGCAAAATAAATTAAACGCTGCAGAAACAAAAATGCGCAGCCTAAACGTTCAACTACAAGATGCATTGAGCCGCGAGCCGGAACGCATTGTGGAAACCATTATCAAAGAAGTGTTTGTGGAAAAAGATCGGCTGCAAGATGTGAAAGGTATCGGTAAAGTATTTGCTAACAAGCTGCAAGATGCCGGTATTTATACATTTACCCAATTGGCCGACAGCAATCCAGAACGCCTCACGGAAATCATTAATCCCAAAGAATGGCAAGCGATTGAACCGGAAGAATGGATTGAACATGCCAGAGAATTAGCCAGCAATAAAACGGCTAAAGCTGTTTAAAAAAGGGGTTATAAATACCATGGTTTTGCATCGTTCACGGAAAGAGGTTAGGCGATTTAATTGGTTTAAATGGATCGTTTTGCTCCTTCTCTTAACTATTTTAATCATTATGTTGTTGACGGGACGTGCGTTTGACAGAACGGCCGTTTCCGACACCAACACCCCCGAAACAGCCACACAAACCGAAGCTACCGCACCCGAACTGGCTGCACCAACCTTCGATGCACCAGCAGGAGACCTCACCAGTGGGGAAGTCTTCCTGAGCGGCACTGGCGAACCGGGCAGCGACGTTGAAGTGGTGGTGGATGGCAATGTTGTTGGGACAGCGAAAGTTAGTGCCGATGGCAAATGGTCATTAAACACCGATTTAGACGCTGGCAATTACCAACTTAGCGCCCGCACTCTCAATGCCGATGGCACCGTGGCGGCTGAAGCCGATGGGATTTCGCTCTCTGTTGGCGAAGCATTGATTGCGCCTGCGATTGACATGCCCACGGCAGCCCTCACGGCTGGCGCAGTGACACTGACGGGCGTCGGCACACCAGGTTCTGAAGTTGATGTACTGGTAGATGGCGTCTCTGTTGGGCGCACCACTGTTGGCGCTGACGGCACGTGGTCGCTAGATGCAGACCTGCCAGCGGGGGACGTGTCGTTGTCTGCTGCGGCGATGAGTGGGGGTGAAACGGCCGTTTCCGACCCCGTCTCATTCAGCATAGACTCACGCTTTGTGGCGCCCACGATCAACTTACCTGATGGCGAGTTGGAAGCTGGTGCGGTTTCATTGACCGGCACTGGCACCCCTGGTTCCACAGTAGACATCGTCATTGATGGCGCAGTAGTTGGCACGACGGTCGTCGGTGATGATGGCAGTTGGTCCTTCGAGCTTGACTTACCAAATGGTGGCGATTACCAATTAAGTGCGAGAGCGTTGGATGCCGATGGCAACCTTTTTACAGAAACCGATTCGACCACGATGACCGTGGCCGCACCCGATGTTGATGTGCCGACTGTTGACATGCCAGAGGGTGGGTTCCTAGCTGGACAATTTGCATTAAGCGGCACAGGCACACCGGGCACAAACATTGAAGTAGTTGTCAACGGCGAAGTAGTGGGCACGACAACGGTAGGCGATGATGGCACATGGTCATTTGACCTCGATTTGCTGGAAGGCGCGTATGAAGTTGCCGCTCGCGCACTCGATGCCAATGGGCAGGTGATCGCCAGTTCAGATAGCAGCTTAATTTCGATAAATCCGGCAGCTACGGCACTCGAAATCACGGACCCTGCAGATGGGGCGACCTTGCAAAGTGGTGAGTTGATGCTCACCGGTTTGGGCACACCGGGCGCAGAAATTGAGATTTTGGATAATGGGGTTGTCGTAGGAACGGCCGTTGTTGGCGATGATGGCACTTGGAGTTTTGCCTTTGAGCCAGAACCAGGAAACCATGAGTACGGCGTGCGCAATATTGGTGATGAAACAGCAGCCAGCAGCGTGATGACAACGATTGAAACACCCATAACCAACACCTCTGCGGTCGGCGTTTGTGATAATCCTGCACCAGGTATAGATCAAGGTGATACGTATGTTGTGGGTGAGTGCGAATGGCTAATTCGTATTGCCAGTCGGCTAGGAATCGAGTATGATTTACTTATCGGTGTCAACCCGCAAGTTGAAAATCCTAACATCATCTATCCGGGACAGATCATTAACTTACCACCACGGTAAACAATGAAATTAGCAAGAATTGCGGATGGTGACACGGTAGAAGCATCTGCTGATGCACCATCCCAGGCAACTTGTCCACAATGCGGTGGGGATGTCGTACTCAGACACCGAAAACGAATGAACCACGATGTAACCTATTATTGGCGTCACCTTGACAATAAAAATCACAACTGCTCCGCTCGAAATCGAGTTAAACCATTTAACCGAACGGAAAGGGTAGACAAGTAAGATAAGCACAAAACTTGAATCGTCTTTGCGAAAGATAATTCTCTAGGATGTTTCAAGGACTTAAAAGTCGGGGAGACTATCCCCCGGCTTCACACCCCCTAATGAGCCGCAAGCAATTGCTTGCGGCTCTGTGTTTTTGGGGGTTTATTTCACAAAAAAAAAGCGCCTTAGTAAAAACCAAGGCGCTTCGTCTATTTATTTGTTCCAATGTTGCTGTCGATTATTTCTTTTTACCAAAAAGGCTTTTGCCCATATTCAACAGGTTCTCAGCATTGTCTGCCACTCCCGGACTTTCTAGCAAATTGTCAATTTGCCCAGCTAAGGGTTCTGGTAATTTTTCTTTCATGAACTTAACGGCTGCTTCTGCGGCTTTTCTTGCTTGTGCTTCTGGTAAATTCGTCTGTTCTGCAATTGCTTTTACTAATTCGTCCATTTTATTATCCTATTCTGTATAAAAACGCATACTTACGTCTGTTTTTGATATTGTTCTTATTTAGACATGTTTATGCCAAAATAGTCACATGAAGACTTCGTTCGTTTTTAACTTGGCAAGATTGGATCAATCTGCAAACTCAAACGTTATTTCCAAACGCATCCTAAGGGCAAATGGGTGAAAAACCAAAGGGACCTAGCACGATTTCGAAAAACGGCCGTAATCCTCCACAATATAACACGCTTCCCCCTTGATACGAATCAAGGGCAAGCAGCGTGACCACACACAGGCAAAGCAGGAGCAGTGTGGCACAACCACACCCTATCAAGACTCGGCGAGATGTCCACCACGGGGGTGTCATTGGTTGTGCTGGTTCTTGGGGAGGTGCTTGCTGCATTAGTGCGGGTGGTGGTGCGGGTGGTAGTGGTGGCAAATCGGCCGTGTCGAAATCACTTTCATCAATGGACTCACCAATCTCATCTCTCACAAGAAACACCAGCTGAATCGAATCACCTAATTCAATCACATCACCATCGGACAGCGGTGTGAGCGTATTGCAGCGTAAATTATTGACAAATGAGCCGTTGGTGCTGCCCAAATCTTCTAGCAAGAATTGTGAGCCAGTTGGCCCCGTGCGTTGTAAAATGCGTGCATGACGACGAGAAACCTCAGCGTCGTTAATCACAATTTCATTATCCGCTGAACGGCCAATATTCATTAATTGCCCATGCAATTCAATTTCTTGGTTGGGTACAGGTCCTTGTTTTACAACGAGACGAGCTGTCATTAATGTGAACTCCTACCTTATAGCTGGCGTGAGTATAGAAATAAGCAATTAATTTGTCAATGGTGTTATAATCTTAACATAATACAATGAGCGGTAAATGGTGAGCAGTAAACGGTGAGCGGTAAGCGATAAACTGATTACTGCTCACCGTTCATGGCTCACTCTCTCCAGGCATAAGAAAGCGAGTTGTTGTTATGGTGAGCAAATTTCTTTCTTTATTTTCTCGAAATGGTGTGGCAGTGGAAAACGGCCGTAAATTCGGCACTTTTGGCGGGGTATTTACACCAACCGTCCTGACCATCTTGGGTGTGATCATGTACTTGCGCACAGGGCAAGTGGTCGGGAATGCGGGATTGGGTGGTGCTATCCTGATCATTTTGCTGGCACATGTGATTACGGTCAGCACGGGGTTGGCGGTTTCATCAGTTGCTACCAATATTCGTGTGGGGGCAGGTGGCGCATTTTCTATCATCTCCCAATCGTTAGGGCTGGAAGTGGGGGGTGGGATTGGCATCCCGCTATATCTGGCACAAAGTGTATCAGTGGCCTTATACATTTTAGGTTTTTCGATTGCTTGGCAGGGCGTTTTCCCATCCCACAATGAAAAAATCATCGCGATTATTGCATTTTTTTGTGTGTTTGGTATCGCCTATATCAGTGCACAATTCGCGGCACGAATCCAATATTTGATTTTGGCACTCGTTGCATTTTCACTCGTGTCCGTATTCTTGGGCAGTTTTCCAATTGGAGAGCAAGTTGGATTCACCGAGGCACCGCAGCTTTGGGGCAATTTTCAACTGTGGAGTTTTTGGGAAACATTTGCCATCTTTTTCCCAGCCGTTACCGGGATTATGGTTGGCATTAGCTTAAGCGGCTCTTTGCAAAGTCCGCGAAAAAGTCTACCGATTGGAACCATGAGTGCCATCGGCCTGACGCTGATTGTTTATCTGCTGTTGACTTTTTGGCTTTCTCGCGTTGCTACTCCAGAAGAACTGCGTGACAATGAACTAATCATGGTCGGTAAAGCGTATTGGGGGTGGGCAATCCTGGCAGGAACGTTGGGGGCCACCTTTTCATCTGCATTGGGTTCAATTGTGGCTGCCCCCCGCGTGATGCAGGCGTTGGCTGTTTATGGGCTGCTGCCCTACAGCAATAAATTGGCAGAAGTAGGCAACGATGGTGAACCGCGAACAGCTATGTTGGCAACTGGCGGCATTAGTTTGTTGACATTGATATTTGCCTGGTTAAGTGGTGGTTTTGACGCAGTTGCTCCTTTAATTACCATGTTTTTCTTGATCACTTATGGCATGTTGAACGTGGTTGTTTTGATTGAGCAAACATTAGCAATGGTCAGTTTTCGCCCAACGTTTCGCATACCGCGGATCGTGCCTTTAATCGGCACGGTGGGCTGTTTGTTTGTGATGTTTTTGATTAACCCGATGTTTAGTCTGGTCGCGGCCGTTTTGGTGCTGATCATCTATAGTTTTCTTGTGCGCCAAAAATTAAAAACCCTGCCGAGTGATGTGCGCAGCGGTCTCTTTTTCTCAATTGCCGAGTGGGCGATGAAGCGTGCCAGCCGAATGCCTGCGGCCCCGGAGCGGACGTGGAAGCCTGCGGTGCTGGTTCCAGTGACGTCAACCAGTGAGTTGACAGGAAGCTATCGCTTTTTGTGGGCGATGACCTCGCCACGTGGGGCAGTGCAGGC
>QQUD01000390.1 GCA_008501785.1 Chloroflexota bacterium | reverse complement strand
CCATTTTTGAGACCATTTACTATGTCCTGGTACAAAATAACACGAACCATGACGAAAATGTTGTATAGATTCATCTTGAAACAAATCTAGCCAGGTAGAGGCTGGTAAAAGGTTTTCAAAAATATGTTTCTTTTCTTCTTCTGAGAAACCGGCCGTGATAATTTTTGTAGGGTTAAAATCTTGATCACGTAAACTTAACCCGATTCGCTGCCAGCCCAATTTTTGTAAACCATCAACAATGAACTGTAATTTTTTGTCGAAATTCGGTTCTTTACTAATTTGAGTTAGAGCCGATAATTGATCGACTACAATTGCGGCTTCTTTGTCTTTAGATGGAAAGGTATAGGCGTTCACGAGAATTTGAATAACTTCTGTATCAAATAGGCTGCTTTCTTTTGAAGCCAATCGTACTGTTTTGCCATGTAGTGTCTGCATGATGGCTTCATGCGGTGCAGAAAGCAAGCTGTCCCAAACTTTTGATCGTGAAAGATACTCCGACGCTTTTTTCTTAGGATCAATACTTGTACCAAAGCCTAAAAGCTCAATGGCTGCGTGATTGATATATATGACTGCGCCATTTTGATCAACAATCAGGACACCTTCTTGCAAATTATCTAGCAATGCCCATGTTGTTAATGAAGTTAATTCTTGTTCCATTCCTGTTAGCTACCAATACAATTACGTAAATAAGATTATCTCAAGAATTTGTTTAAAAAAGAAAAGCCTAATAAATCTTATGAATTCTCAATTTGGTCTAAGCGGCGTAATTCAGCGGCCGTTTCTGTAATTTCTCTAATATCTGAGAAGGATTGTGTTGTATCCGATACAAGACCAATTGAAAGTCGCATAATTGGCTCAATACGACCGTCTGATAGCGAGATACCTCCTTGCTCACGGTCCATAAAGCCATAATGTGCCAAAATACCTTCATCAAAGCGTTGTCTTAATTGTTCAACCAAGGGTTGTACATTTTCAGCTAATGTAATTAAAACGAAAGTATTGCTGCTCGCATGTCCAATAAAGTCATCAAGAGTGCCAAGCTGATCATCAAGCTCATTTAAAAGCATGGCCGTAAAGCGCAATACTTCATCATTGGCAACGAATCCATACGCATCTTTAAATGCATTTAAATGATCGACCCCAATTTCCATATAGGTCCAATTCTCAACGCGTATTAAACCACGTAATTGATCTTCGATAAGACGGCTGCTGGGGAGTGCAGTAATCGGATCGGTCAAATTGAGACGCTTATGCGTATTAATCGCAGTGCGTACTCTCAGCTTCAATTCTTCGATGTCAAACGGTTTGGTTATATAATCGTCTGCCCCTAATTCTAAACCGGCAATGCGATCACTCCGTTCATCTCGTTGAGTCAGAAAAATAATGGGAATATGCCCGGTTCGTGTGGTTGTGCGAAGCTGTCGACACACCGCGTAGCCATCCATATCTGGGAGCATGATGTCAAGCACAATCAGATCAGGTAGCTTCTTACGGCATAAATCGAGGGCCTCGGTTCCACGGGCAGCGACTTCTACGCTATATCCCTGACCCGAGAAGAAGATTTTCAGCATGTTTGAAATATCAAAATCATCTTCAACAATTAAAATTCGGCCATTGCTCATGAGCTTTTTCCTTGGCTGTTATAAAGTTATCGGATCTAAAACCGATTGTTTATTGCTTAAAGTATTTGTATTCGGGTTTAACTCGGTGGTTTTACTGTAGGTTTTAATAGCTTCAATTTCTTCATCTGTCACAGCACGCTCGAAACTTCTGAATCCACCGAGCTTGAAGCCATGTTTATCTGCGATTGTATCAATTGTCTTAACTTGAGACAATGTGATGTCTTTCCCAAGTGTGAATGATTCTAATCTTTGTTCGAGCGTCAAGGCCATCGTTTCAGCCATACACGCATATGCCATTTGAGGAGGGAATCCAAAATTGAACCCAAAATCGACATGTCCAGGTACTTTGACCATGCCACCTTCAATGACAAGCACATCTGGGCGATCTTGTGATACCTGTTGGGAAACGTCACGTGGACGGGCAACATCACAAATGATGGCCCCTTTTCGTAGATGTTTGGGCTCGATGATGGCATCCACTGCGCTGGTGACGGTTATGATGACATGGGCTTGCTTGAGTTGGCTTAGATCATCTGTAATGTTTACGTTTTTGCAGCCTTCATTTTTAGCTTTTTGTGCGACATGTTGTAGTTTTTCTTGTCGGCGTCCAATGAGGAGTAATTGCTTGACATCGGGTGCTAACATCTCTGCACAAACTGCACCAATTGCACCTGTTGCGCCAACGATTGCAGCTGTGGTTTTGTGCAAAGGTATGTCCATTGTCGTTGCAGCTTTGTGGATGGCGTGAACGGCCGTTGCCACTGTATAACTATCTCCTGTTGTAACAGGGATGTTTAAATGCTTTGCAATTGTTTGGCCGCCATCACCCACAACCGATGTGAATGCGCCTAGTCCCAGTAAGTCTGCTCCCAATCTTTCTGCAAATTTTCCAGTTTGGATAATTTTTCGATAAACTACACTGGGGGGAAGGCTCATCATACGAGTTGGTGTTAACGGACAGGCAATGAACCAGCCAGAAGTTGAGCGGTTTGTATGGATTGATTGTACACCCGTGATTTCAGAAATATAAACTGGGGGGAAAAATAATGACAAAAAATCAATCAGCCAGATTGGTAATTTGCCCAGGGTAGGATATTTGCGACTTACGTCCCGTTTTGGATTGATGGGATGGATAATAAATGCAAATTTATTGCTCATTATTTGACGTTTTTCTTCATACAAAATCTTTAATAAATTATCTTGAGATGATACGACTGTAGCACAAAGTAAACCATATAGCTTACGTACCATCTTTACGTGGATATAGACGAGGATATGGATACTTTTCAGCATGTAAATGATGATCGCTATCCTCGTAAGCAACGTTTTTCGATATAAAGAGTCTATCTTCTGACGCAATCAATACAACATCAGACTCAATGGTTCGTGCGGCATAAATAATTGATCCTGTACTTAACCGGCAATGATGACCGACACAGCCGCCAAGGATGAGTAAATTCGTATCTTCAAGTTTACCTTGGTTTGTAAATGTTCGAAGTGGTCCACCAAGAATATTGAAGTCTGTAAAAGTATTACCCGCACCAATAAATGAATCACGCCCAACAACACATAGTTGAAAACAGCTATTTTGAGCGACTGATGTGTTTTCCATCAGGGTTGTCATAAACAGAGCAGCCCGAAAAGGCAAGAAACAACCGTCACCAACGACACTAAGAAGAAGTTGGCAGCCTTGTGAAATAGTGACATTGCTGCCGATGATGCAATTGTCAATGACCGCTCCGGCCCCAATTGTTACGTTGTCTCCAATGATGGTGTATCCATTAATAACGGCCGTTGGATCAATATTCACATTATTTCCAACTTTAACAACTTCAGAGTTCGACAAAACGCTTTTTTGCTCCAAAATTGAGCGAGATAAGATCTTTAATTTATATTTCCAATCAGTAGATACCCGATCCTCAACATCCGCGCCCTGCGCAAAAACGCCAAACAGAATATCGGCAATAAAAATGTGAACCCAGCTTTCAATGAGAACAAATACTTTTTTGGGTAATTGGTAAACAAGGTCCCCGAATTCCGTTGCCATATAGGGAGGAATATGATAATAGCCTCGTTCGCGAGCCTCGGTATCCACAATTAACGGTTCAGCATCTTCGATCTGAGAAATACCTTTAGGCAAATACCATAAATCAGCAAGTAGTAAATCGTCTTTTTGGATAAAACTGTGCGTTAACGGCCTTACATGCCTAACAATTGCAGCATCATTTGCGTAAAACGCTAATCGCACTGGTTTGCCAACAGCCTTACTTCTATTTACAAACTCATCGATCAAAGAACTATTGAAGAAAATGTTGTCACGATGCACAATCGCTTCTGTTTCTTCAGTCTCGAATCGTTGTGCAAATTCAACTGTTGGATATTCTCTTTCTTCTTTGATTTCGTGTTTTTCCAGCAATTCACGTTGCCAGAACCAGAGAGGTTTGTTTTGAATCCTTAGATCCCTGGCAGGTTCGTTAAATGGAGAAATAAATGTGGTTTCTGTCAAGATTATTCGACGCATGATTTATAATCGAGAGTACCTTGATTCTGTATGACTCCTTGCCCCAATACTGAAAATAATCAGCCAAGTAGGAATCGGATTAAATAAATAGATGTTTTCCAAGTGTACACGATAATTCAATTTGTTTTTCCAATTGAAGATTGATTAAGCGACGGCTTTTTTGTTATTTTGTTCAATCGGGGTTCACTTAAAAACTGACTAATGATAGTTAAAAACTTTTCTGGTTCATCAGTCATTGGAAAGTGCCGAGAATTTTGCATCATTTCCACTTTCACCTCAGAGACACCATTTTGCAAAAAGGTGGCATTTGATGGAGAAACAATATTATCTTTGATGCCAAATATCCCAAGGGTTGGCAATTTTAATTGTGGTAGCTGTGTTCTTAAATCTGTTTCCCGTAAATCTCCAATACTTCTGAAAAAGGATTCCATTGTGGCTTGTTTGACATCGCGGAAAATCATGCGACGCACTTTTTTTGTATCCCTAGCCAATAAAATACGCATGATCGAATCAAGAATGATTGGATAATGCCACACAAGCTTGGCAATTGACCCATTGCCAGCCATTTTAAGGAAAGGGTTTAAGGATGTTCCAACAATTGGGGAGCCAACGATTGCAACTTTTGTGACACGTTGAGGATGGCATAAAGACATTTGTAAAGCAACAGTCCCTCCCATTGAGTGCCCAATTATGGGGGCACGCATGATCCCCAGAGAATCCATAAATTGATTCACCATTTCTACATAGCTGTCAATTTGAAATGTTGAAGTGGGTATGGCTGCTCTTTTAGCAGAATCACCAAACCCCCAAAAATCTAGTGCGTAAACGCGGTACTGGTTTGTTTGAGAAAGCTCGATCATTTGATCGCGCCAAACATTCCAGGAGTTTATCCATCCATGTAATAATATGATTGGACGCCCACGCCCGATTGATTCGTAGTGTAAAATGCCTTGATCTGTGACGATTGAACTCACATCGACCTCATCGCTTTATTGATTGCGTTTTCTCGTACTTCAGACGAGGTAATGATCGCCTAGACCTTGTTCATTTGATGGTATTTGAAACTACTTACCAACACCTATGAGTATAGATTTATTGTCTATAGGCGATTTTGTTGTTTCAAATAGTAACATTTGACCTGAATTATAACTGTGAAAAGCGGGTAAATGAGGTGTAAATGAGACGTTAAACAAAATTAGCTGTTAGCTTCCTCTTGATCTATCTGTTCAAGAATAGAGTAAAGCAATTCAAGCAATATGTTTTTTACGCTTTCTTTATCTGTTGCAATACAGGGTAATATTTTCACCTGCTCTCTGAGTTTTAATATAATTCGAAGATCATCTGGTTCCCATGCATCTTCCATATCTTGTTTGTTGGCAGCGACGACGTATGGTGTTGATGCATAACTTTCGAACGTTTCTAAAATGCGTTTTGCTTCTCGAAAGGTTTCTGGTTTTGTGCTATCAACCATCACGACAAAACCTAACATACCCTGGGATAAGATATCCCACATAAAATCAAAACGTCTTTGACCCGGTGTGCCAAACAAATATAGAACTAAATCATCTCCAACCGTAATTCGGCCAAAATCCATTGCAACAGTAGTGGAATCTTTTACCAGTTCAGCTGCGCTTGTGATCTTTCTTTCGGTAGATACAACATCAATTTCACTGATTGAACCGATAAATTCTGTTTTACCTGATGAAAATGGGCCGGTTATGACCATCTTGACAGCTTGCATAATAATGACCTTCACAAAGGTGAAAACCTTTGGCTATAGTGTTTACGATTGAATTATCAACCGATTGATTTTAAGTGCTCCCCGAAATTTATAAACCACGGATGCGATCTATTAAACGGACAACCACTGAGCGTTTGGCTGCTGGTGACTGTTCGGGGGTCCGTTTTCTTGTTGATGTGGTTGATTTTGATGTTTGTTGGATTGGTTTTTTGGTTGTAACGAATTCGACAAGTCCTGCTTGTAACATGCCGTAAACAATACGGCGGATTTCGAAGTCGCTCAAATTGTTTGCTTTTGCTATTTGGCGTATGGTGTTCCGAGGGTTTACAAATGACACAACACGCCACTCTTCTACTGTTAGATTGATATTTCGTAGCCGCGCATCGGGTTGATCGGTGAAACGCAAAGAAATATCAAGATTTGGGAGTTCTTCCTGCAATATTTCCCACTCTTTTAAGCGTCTTGTTCCTTCCATAATGACACTTTCAAGGTCAATAGGAATGGTAATGTGTTCGCGTGAAGGTAGCTTGTTGGCGTCGAATTGGAATAGCCCTTCAACCCATGTGAATAATTTGTAGACGGTATCGAGTATATACTGTCGCACACTTTGGATAATGTCGTTTTGGGTAACATAACCAGCGGTAATTAGCAAATGCCCAAGCTGTTTGTCACTTTTTCCGGCAGCGTGTGTTTGGATTACGCGTGCTTGCTCTTCGGATAGTTTTCCTGTACTTTGTAGTACGTTTGCTAAATGGCTGGTTGTTTCACCCATGTGGGCATAAATAAGTTTACCTTCACGGAAAGAAATGTGGGCTGCACCATTGTTCCCCTGGATTGTTAAGGTTCCAGTTTTCCGTGCGAGGTTAATGAGATTCAGCAATTGTGTTGTGGAAAAATCGCGCAGATTGCCTTTCAGGGCCATAGTTGCTGTTCCTACCCAACAGAGTTGTACAATTGAACTGATTTGCCAATACGCTTTCTGTATATGGGCGACTGATTTTGTTTTTTATGTGGCTGTTGGATATTTTTTGAAAAGTTTTTGATTCTGATCCTTACTAAAATGATTGATTTTTTAGGACAGCCAGTTGACTTTTTATATAAATAACTCGGAGGGCATTATACATTGTGAAAAAAATCAAGTCAAACCTACTTATGTCATATTGATTATGATAAACGTTTCATATTTGTTTTTATTTTTTCACTAAAAACTTGTTTGTCAGAAATGTGACATTGATCAGTAAAATTACCCTTGTTGACATGATAGATCACGGGTAGAATATGCGCAGTTCATTATTTTACATATGGTAATAGTTGTTTGGGGCGGTGGCGAAATGGCAGACGCAGCGGACTTAAAATCCGCCGGGGGCAACTCCGTGTGGGTTCGAATCCCACCCGCCCTACTGAAAAAGGGTCCGATATCGGACCCTTTTTGTTTCCTGGTAAGTGTATTGACATCGAACTGAATGTATGGATTGAAATATGCCTGAATTGCAGAAACGCCTTTCAAAATTTATGGAATCATTGGCACTGGGCGATTTGATGTTGGTGGTAGGGGTTTCTGGGGGACCTGATTCGTTGGCGTTGTTGCATGGGCTGGCAGCCGTAATGGAGGGCGAGCATGTTGTTGTTGCGCATTTGAATCATGGTTTGCGTGGTCGTGCAGTAGAGGATGCTGAATTTGTGCGGAAAACGGCCGTTTCCCTCAACCTCCCCCACTACATTGAAACCATTGACGTTGCCGACTGGGCTGCTCAACACCACCTTTCACTTGAGGAAGCTGGACGCATCCTGCGCTATCGTTTTTTAGCAGAAAAGGCTCGAGAATGTGGCGCTGGTGCTGTTGTGGTTGGCCATCATGCCGACGATCAGACAGAAACTGTTCTGATGCATTTGCTGCGGGGGAGTGGATTGTCTGGACTGCGGGGCATGCAGATGGTGCGGCCGCTGCCAGAAGCGAATGACTTGTTGTTGATACGGCCGTTTTTACACACAACTCGAAATGAAATTGAACAGTACTGCAAGCAACATAATTTGCAGCCAGTGCAAGATGAATCCAACGAAAATGTAGATTTCTTTAGGAACCGCATTCGGCATCAATTGCTACCATTGTTATCTGCGTATAATCCACGCATCAAAAACAGATTGCAAAATTTGGCGGAAATTGTAGCGGCTGATTACGAATTGCTCGATCAATTGCTGTTGGAAGCATGGTCGGATTTGTTGATTAAACATGACGGGTCTTGGTTGCAATTCGACAAAGCCAAATGGCAAAAACTGCCGTTGAGCTTGCAAAGAAGCACATTACGGTATGGTGTGAAGCAGATACGGCCGTTTCAAAGCAATATCGGCTTTCGCACAATTGAACAGGCACGCACCATGATTGAAAAAGGCCAGGTAGGGTCCCAGGCGACCTTGCCCGGTGAAACATCTCTCTTAAACGGGTACGAAGTTATCACAATTGCAGATGATTTGGCGCAAGTGCCGCACGATCTGCCCCTCTTGCTGCAAGATGAACCGCAAGTTTTAACGATCCCTGGTGAAATCAGGTTGAATAATGATTGGGTGTTGCAAGCCAAACAATTAGAATCATTTGATTTTACTCAAATTGAGAACAACCCAGATGATTGGCAGGCATTGGTAGATGTACAAACTGATCAT
>QQUD01000991.1 GCA_008501785.1 Chloroflexota bacterium | reverse complement strand
TTGTTTTCCGACAAGTCCATTTTTTTATGGGTTTCGTGCCAGGGATTAAAGCATTTACGGCTGCTGTTTTAGGTGGTATTGGCAGTATTCCTGGTGCTGCGCTTGGTGGACTCTTTTTAGGGTTTATCGAGGCGATTGGGCCGCCACTCTTTTTGGAAGGGCTGAATATTCCTGGTGGACACCAGTTAAAAGACGTGATTGCCTTTACAATGCTGGTCATGGTGTTGATCTTCCGACCGCAAGGCATTATTGGCGAGCGGTTGTCAGAGAAGAAGGCGTAAGGTGAAATGATGCCAAATAACAATTTTCGAGAAACGATTCGTTGGGGTTTACTGGCTGGTGTTATTTTGCTAAGCATCAGCGCTATTGGCATGGTTGAGGCGTTTAATGAGCGGGATATTATTACAGGTGTTTTTGCAATGGGGCAGTTGGTGATTTTAAGCGGCCCGTTGCTAGCCACTTACTTTTTGACACGGCCAAAAACGGAGGATGAAAACCGTAACGCCGCGCAAATGATTCTGCGCGGTTTTGTTATAGGTGTGCTAACGGCCGTTCCGGTCGTCATATTAATTTTAGTGACATTGGTATGGACAAATATCCGAGACTTTCTTGTTAATGTGTCACCCGCACTGGTTGAAATTTTAACGTTTGGCCTAACGCCGATTGTAGGTAGTCTGGTATTGATTGGCATTATGGCGGTTTTAGGGATTGTGGGGGCTGTCATCCATTTAATTCCGGAGAAAGTAAGAAAGCCGTTGACAACGGCCATTATCTGGACTGTCGGGATTGGTGTGTTGTCGGACATTTTGTTGAACATTCTGCGACCTTGGTTGGGACGGCAAATAACGGCCATCTTTTTTGGGTCGAAGGGTATTACGGTGATAACGGCCGTTATCATCTTCGTTGTAGCATTAGTCGCTAAAATTTGGTGGGATCATCAGGGCAATGAACAATATCGATCTCGTCGCGAACAAATGACGCCAGAGCAAAATGACCTCTCTCGCAAAACATTGATTGGGTTGGGAATTATTGTCATGCTCATTTTACCTGCCATTTTAGGGACCTATCTAACCGAAGTGTTGGACAATGTCGGTCTCTTCATTTTGATGGGGCTAGGTCTCAATATCGTGGTTGGTTATGCCGGTTTGCTTGACCTGGGTTACGTTGCCTTTTTTGCTATTGGTGCATATGTGATGGGTATTTTAACCTCTACCGGCGATTTGGGTGTGGCTGGGATTTCATTTTGGCTGGCATTACCCATTAGTGTGGCTGTTTCTGTCCTGTTTGGCATTACACTTGGCGTGCCTGTGCTAAAAATGCGTGGTGATTACCTGGCTATTGTCACATTAGGCTTTGGCGAAATTATTCGCGTGTTGGCACAGTCCGACTTGCTCAAAGAGGTCATCGGTGGGGCGCAAGGTATCTTGCAGATTGGAAAGCCAGAAGTCTTTGGGATGACCCTGTTGCGACCACAACAATTTTATTACTTGATTTTGGCTGCATGTTTATTAGCCATATTCGTTTCCTGGAAGATGCGTGATGCTCGTTTGGGACGACAATGGATGGCAATGCGTGAAGATGAAGATGTGGCAGAAGCGATGGGGATTCACCTTGTCAAGACCAAGCTGCTGGCCTTTGGCATGGGGGCGGCATTCTCTGGTTTAGCGGGTGCCATTTTTGCTTCACGCTTGAGTTCTATCTTCCCCAACAGCTTTAATTTGCTCATTTCTATTAATGTCTTGAGTTTGATTATTGTTGGTGGTATTGGCAGCTTACCTGGTGTGATTGTCGGTGCGTTGGTGCTGGTTGGTTTACCAGAGCTGCTGCGTGAATTTGCAGAATATCGATTGCTGCTTTATGGTGTCTTGCTGATTGTGATGATGGTTACCCGGCCAGAAGGGCTGTGGCCCTCTTCGGTAACGCGACGCGAACTGCACCATGAACCAGAAATGAGTCCAGGAGATTAGAAATACGATGACTATTCTCGAAGCAATTAAGATGACAAAACGGTTTGGTGGGCTTGTTGCTGTCAGTAATTTGAGTTTTTCGCTGGATGAAGGGTCCATTATTAGCGTAATTGGACCGAATGGGGCCGGCAAAACCACCTTTTTCAACTGTATGACTGGATTTTATGAGATGAGTGATGGAGATGTGCTTTTTAACGGCCGTTCCCTACGCGGTCTTTCAACAGATCGCATCACTCGGTTGGGTATTGCGCGCACCTACCAAAATATCCGTTTGTTTCCACAAATGACCGCGCTGGAAAATCTTTTGGTAGGGATGGAACCCCGTTTGCACTCTACCTGGATAGGGGCGTTGTTTAATACGCCGGGAACCAGGAAAGAAGAAAAAGAAGCATTGGCAGAAGCACAGCGACTTTTGGACTTTGTCGGGTTGCGTGGCAAGGGTGACTTGCTGGCGCGAAATTTGCCTTATGGGGATCAGCGTCGTTTAGAAATTGGTCGGGCGATTGCCAGCAAACCGAAGCTGCTGCTGCTGGATGAACCAACCGCAGGCATGAACCCGCGTGAAACGGCCGAAACCACCGACTTTATCCGCAATTTGCGCGATAAACTGGGCATCACGATTTTATTGATTGAGCACGATATGCGCGTGGTGATGGGCATATCTGAGCGAATTATTGTCCTCGACTATGGGCAAAAATTAGCCGAAGGATTGCCAAAAGAGATTCAGAGCAATCCTAAAGTCATCGAAGCGTATCTGGGCAGTGGAGCCGCCGCCAGCGGAACCATTGACGTGCCCAACTAAAGGAGCGAAATAAACAATGGCGCTTTTAGAAGTCAATGAAATTCATACCTACTATGGCAATATTCACGCCCTGAAAGGCGTTTCACTCCATGTCGATAAGGGGGAAATTGTTTCCTTGATTGGGGGGAATGGCGCTGGTAAAACGACGACCTTACGCTCAATTAGCGGGTTGTTACAGCCGCGTGAAGGAGAAATCATCTTTGAAGGCGAAAATTTGTCTAAATACCGGGCACACGAACTCGTTGCCAAAGGTGTGGCAATGGTTCCCGAAGGTCGCGGGGTGTTTGCCCGACTGTCTGTGAAAGAGAACCTGGAAATGGGTGCATTCCATCGCAATGATAAGGATGGCATCGCTGAAGATATCGAGATGGCTTATAACCTGTTCCCCCGCCTACGCGAACGGATGAAGCAAGTCGCAGGTACGTTAAGTGGTGGCGAACAGCAAATGTTGGCAACCGCTCGTGCGCTGATGTCTCGCCCACGGTTACTGCTGATGGACGAACCTTCGATGGGGTTGGCCCCTGTTTTAGTGGAAACAATCTTTGAAACGATTGTGGATGTGAATAAGCAAGGGACGACGATTCTGCTCGTTGAGCAGAATGCTCACATGGCGCTGCAAATTGCACATCGTGGGTATGTGCTGCAAACGGGTGAGATTGTGTTAAGCGATTCCGCCAAAAAATTGCAACAAGACTCGACTGTGCAGAAAGCGTATCTGGGCATTGATTAGGATGTGTTAATTTTGCTGGATGATGATTTACCGCAGAGGACGCGGAGATCGCCGAGATATAAGAGGTTTTTCTTGGGAATCTCAGTGAACTTTGCGAACTCTGCGGTGATGTTTTTTATGGTGGGGTTGCTGGTAACGTTAACGGCCGTTTCCTGCCGTGATGCCCTACCTGTTTGTCAAGACCCGCTGGGCTGTGTCACGATTCGCCCCAATGATTCCATTCAAATTGCCACGATGCTGTCGATGTCGGGCAGTACGGCCGTTGTTGGTGAAGATGCGCTGCGTGGTGTTGAACTGGCAGTTGCAGAACGCGATGGCGAATTGTTGAATCATAAAATTGAGCTGCTTAGCTTCGATTCTGGCTGTAATCAGCGATTGGGCGGACGGGCTGCGGAAACGATTGCTGAGAACAACGCTGTGCTGGGCATTATTGGTCCGACTTGTTCAGATGTGGCTCGCTCGGTGATCCCAATCGTTAACGAAGCTGGTCTGTTGCTCATTTCACCATCGGCAACGGCATCAAATTTAACCGATGATCAGCCGGAGGCGATGGTACGAAGGCAGCGTAGTTTCTGGCGCACGGTTCCCAACAATCTGACACAGGCGCAGGTGGCAGCCATGTATGTGTATCAGGTGTTGGGGAAGCGAACGGCCGTTACCATCCACGATGGCACGGCCTATGCCCGCGAATTGCAGCAAGAGTTTAGTCAGACATTCCAACGCCTGGGGGGTAATGTGCAGTTTCAAGGCAGCGTGGTTGTGGGAGAAACGGCCGTGCAAGACATTCTCACGGAATTGGTTGTTGAAGAGCCGGAAGTTTTCTATTTACCGGTATTTGCACCGGAAGCTAATTTGATTGCCCTGCGCTTGCTGGAGATGAATGAATCAGAAGGTATTACATTGATTGGTGCAGATAGCTTGTTAACTTCTGAGTTTGCTGTGAGTGTGGAATCGGCTGCAGAAAATATGTTGGTTTCGGGAACGGCCGTTCATGGGCCCAGATATGATGCTTTTTTAGAAGAATGGTCTACCCAATATGAAGCGGAGCCAATGAGCGTGTACCATGCTCATGCCTATGACGCAACGAGGATGCTGATGGATGTCATCAGCGAAGTGGCTGTTCAGAGAGGGGATAGCTTGCTTATTGGCCGAAGCGCATTGCGAGACGGCATGGGGGAAATTATCAATTATCCTGGCGTGACTGGCTCAATTACCTGCCAATCTGCGGGAGATTGTGCCGCTGCTGCTGGTGTAGGCATTTACCAATTCAGCAATGATGAAATCTCTGGCAAAAACTGGCCGCCCGAAATTGTGTGGACACCTTAAAAATAAGTAATTCAGCTTTTCAGCCAGTCAGCTAGTCAGTCAGAAGCTGAAATGCTGAAATGCTGACTGGCTGAATTGCTACTTTCAAAGGAAACAATCATGAAACTACGTATCCTTTCTGCAAAAGACGTGAGAAAAGCATTGCCGATGGTAGATGCAATTGCCGGGATGAAAACAGCGTTTGCGCAGCTCTCAACGCAGCAGGCGGTGGTGCCGCTGCGAGCGAAGGTAAATGTGGCCCCACATCAGGGTACCACGTTGATCATGCCTGCTTATTTAATGGAAAGCGACGATTTGGCGGTGAAGATTGTTTCTGTGTTTCCTGGCAATGTGAAACGACAGGAACCGATTATTTTTGCCTCGGTGCTGGTGTTGGATGCGGAAACAGGACGGCCATTAGCCATGATGGAAGGGGGCACGCTGACGGCTATTCGTACCGGAGCCGGGTCGGGGGCGGCTACCGATTTGCTGGCCCGGTCTGATGCGTCGGTTGTGGCGATCTTGGGCAGTGGAGTGCAGGCACGCACACAGCTTGAGGCAGTTTGTGCGGTGCGCAATATTCGTGAGGTGCGTGTTTACAGCCCGACTAACGAAAACGCGGTCTTGTTTGCGCGTGAACTGCGTGGCAAAGGACGCATCCCACAGTTGGTGCGGATTATGACAGATGCGGATACGGCCGTTCTCGGAGCCGACATTATCTGTGCCGCAACCACCTCGACGACACCTGTGCTCAATGGCAAACTGCTAGAGCCTGGGGTTCATATCAACGGCGTCGGCTCTTTCCAGCCATCCATGCAAGAGTTTGACGAAGAAACGATCTTGAAGTCGCTCGTTGTTGTTGATTCGCGGGAAGCGGTATGGGAAGAAGCCGGTGAACTGATTGTGTCGCTGCAAAAAGGATTGATCCAAAAAGAACATGTTCACGCCGAACTAGGCGAAGTTGTTGCCGGATTGAAACCTGGGCGTGAAAATGATCAGCAAATCACGTTTTTTAAATCGGTGGGGGTCGCTGTTCAGGATGCAGCAGCTGGTAAAATTGCATTGCAAAATGCAATTGCACAAAATTTAGGGACGCTGGTGGATTTTTAGCGTATCTTGCCAAAGTGGGGGGGCTTGTTATACTCGCCATCATGCAACAAAATTCAAATATTCATGCAAACTCATTTGTTTTTTATCGGTTTTTTGCAGCCATTTTGATGATTGTGTTGATGGCTGCTTGTGGCGATGGTAGGGAGGAAACGGCCGTTACTGCCATCCCCCCCACACCGACCAACGACGTGGTTGCCACCAGCATCGCCGCGCCCAATGCCTCTGATTTTATCGTCGTCGCTACCGATGCCCCCAACCCGCCATTTACCGACTTTGACCAATTTGGCAATGTTACCGGCTTTGTAGAGCGGGTCATGGCCGAAATTGCGGCGACTGTTGACCTCGATTATGAGTTTGTTGTGACGCCGCATGAAGGTGTGTTAGAGAGCATTGCCGCCGGTTCGAACCGCGATTTTGATGCCGTGATGTCGAGTCTGGTGATCCCTGATGTGCCCGAGGAAGGGATTGCCTACACCATGCCATATTTGGAAATAGGGCAGGTGATGGTGGTGCTGGTGGATGAAAATCGCATCCAAAGTGCTGCTGATTTGGCGTCGGGCATGATTGTGGGGGTGCAAAATAACAGCCACAGTGAAGAAACGGCACGTGAGGTGTTAGGACTGACTGATGATTCTTTGGCAAGTCACTATCGCTCTGGCATCGATGCGCTGCAAGCTTTGATTAATGAGCAGGTAACGGCCGTTATCATCGAAAATTACACCGCCGAGTATTATGTGGAAACATATCCAGACCGGTTGAAAATTGTGGGGGGGAATGATAGAGGGGCGTGGGTTAACGGCCGTTTCTACGGTATCGCTGTTGCCTCTGATAACGACCCCCTCTTGCAACGGTTGAACACAGCTATCGAAACCATTCAAAACAAGGGTGCGCTTGATCGCATCACCGTAGAATTGATTCCCACTGAAAATCTCGATCCAGGCGAATCACGAGCGGGCACGCCTGCCAACGAATTGCATATTGGCATCCAGGGACAAATTACCGACATGGACCCGGCTGGCTCCTCCGATTTTATCAGTTGGGAGGTAAAGGCCAACACAATGAGCGGTCTCTTTTCCTTCAACAGCAACAGCGACTTGATTCCGATGTTGGCGACTAGCCTCCCGGTTATTTCCGAGGATGGGTTGGAATACACAGTGAGTTTGCGGCAAGGCATTCAGTTTTCAGATGGCAGTGAACTTACAGCGGATGATGTGAAATGGTCGGTAGATCGTGCCCGCAGTCTTGGCAATTTTCTGATCAATGATTTTTTGAAAGACAGCGACGACAATAATTTTGCTGATGATGACGCTGTGCAAGTAATTGACCAGTACACGGTGAAATTTGTCTTGCAAGAGCCAACCAGCTACTTCCTCAGCATTTTAGCAACACCGCCATACTTTCCCATCAGTAATGAATGTTATGCACAGACCTGGGACTTGGAAAGCCGTTGCGGTGGTATTGGTCCTTATACGATTGTAGATTGGGAAAATGGCGAACGCATGGAATTGCAGGCAAACCCTGAATGGCCGGGACGCCCTGGCCCAGCGTTTGAGAACATTATCTTACGCTTTTACAATGACACACCTTCTTTGCGTAACTCGTTAGAGAAATTCCAGTCAATTGACATGGCCTGGACAGGGTTCCCCTATGATCAATTAATGACGCTCAGTAGTGTGGATGGCGAAGGGGATGGCATTGTTGATTATCAGGTGTGGGAAGGGCCATCTATTTTCAAAAGTTACTTGATGTTTAACCACGATACAGAGCCATGGGACCGGGCAAAGATCAGGGAAGCAGCTACTTTGGCAATTGATCGAACGGCGTTGGCGGCTTTATTTGGCGGTGAACGCAGCCCGCTGTTTAGTCCTGTTCCAGATACCATTCCAGGGCATGAGCCGGTATTGCCGCAGCGCAATTTGCCACAGGCGCGGTCGCTGCTGCTGGAAGAAGGGTACAGTCAAAGTGTGCCGCTGCCGATTGAGTTGTGGTATGTGAATGACGGCCGTTACAGCAGCATCGAAGAGCAATATGTCAACGAGATCAAAGCCCAACTCGAAGAGACCGACGTTTTCCGAGTAACTGTGCTGGGTGCTGATTTTGAAACATTTCGAGGGCAAATTGGCGTGTGTAATTATCCCGCATACCTGATTGGTTGGCCAACGCCGGGGCGTCCCACAAACTACTTAGACATCACCAGTTGGACCGATTTCTTTGTGGAAAATACCGGCAGTGGATTTTGCTCTAATTATGAAAGCGATGAGATGGCAAAGTTGGTTGAAGCTGTCCGTGAAGAAACAGACCTGGCCGCACGACAAGCTACCTTTGCCGAAATTCAAACATTGTGGGCGAAGGAAATACCGACACTGGATTTATTGCAAACGCAGCGATTCGCTATCGCATTACCAATTGTAGACAATGTACGCATGGATGCGCTGGGATTATTGCATTACGAATTGTTGACCAAGGGCAGTGACTAAACGTCATTTCGAATGGAGTCCTCGGAATGAGAAATCCCTTCTTCAGATCACAAGAAGGGGATTTCTCAGAGGACTTCGAAATGACGATCATGGGATGCGTTTCTTTACACAATTTGTCAGTTTACTTCGTGAACCTTGTTGTCAATTATTTGTAAA
>QQUD01000491.1 GCA_008501785.1 Chloroflexota bacterium | reverse complement strand
CATGTGTGCGCTGTAATTACAAATATATATTGAACTGCAAAAATGCTGGATAAATTCCCCACGCACTATCAAAACAAGATAAAGTATATTTTAGATGTATTTGGATGTTTATGCCATTTTGAGGTTGCAAAAAACGCGAATCTGAATCCATGACCTGTGAAAACAAGTTGATTTTCAAGCTGATGGTGGAGGGGAGAAAACGGCCGTTTTCCATCCCACACTTTGGGGTTGCGAAAAACACGAACCTGAATCGAAAGCAAGTTGGTTTTCAAGCTCATGATAGGGGGGAGGAAACGGCCGTTTTCCACTCACACTTTGGGATTGCAAAAAACGCGAACCTGAAACCATGACCTGTTAAAGTAAGTTGGCTTTCAAGCTGGTGAATGTGGGAGAAAACGGCCGTTTTCCCCCACACCCCAACGATTGCAACCACACTGAAAATTTCACCCTACGTCGGTTGAGATCTTTGTTCGGCGGCAAACCATACATCGTGAAGTGGTGCATCTGCCGAAGGATGTCCATAATACTCAGAACAGAAGACCGACTCAAAGCGAATTAGATATTTCGATTGCGGCGGAATACACTGAAAATTTAAGGGGTAAACAAAACAAATGGTATTTGATAACGAGAGTATCACGATTCCTGATGGATTAGTAACAGATGAATTCTTGATCCGACCGTTGTTGTCAACTGATGTCACGTTAGACTATGCGGCCGTGATGGAAAGTAAAGAATTTCTGCGCAAGTGGGATCAATCTAGTTGGCCAGCAGATAACTTTACGCTAGCTGAAAACCTCGAAGATTTACAGCGACATGAACGAGAGCATATTAATCGCGAGTCATTTACCTTTACGGTGATGAATCCCACCGAAACAGAATGTCTGGGCTGCATATATATCTTCCCGCTCACTGCACGCTGGTTGGCCAAAGCCGAAATAACAACGATTGGCGATAAGGATTGGGCAAGTTGTGAAGCAGTAATCCTGTTCTGGATCCGCCAGTCACGGCTGGTTGAAGCGATGGATCGCAAATTGCTCAACATCCTCCGCCTGTGGTTCGAGCAAGAATGGACATTCGATGGCTATTTTTTCCTGACAAATGAGCAATTTGAGCAGCAAGTAGCCATGTTCGAGAAGGCACAGTTACAACTTCAGATTGAAGTCAAGCTGCCAAAACTACCCGGAAAATTTCTCGCTTACACATAATTCCCGCCGTTAGCGAATTTTGTCGTGGATGTTTTCGGCCAGCTTCTGTGTCTCCCCTTCCGTCGAAAACCCAACAAACATCGACAGTTGAAATAGGGGTTGGGGCGGCATAATTGAAACTGATTATTACGCAACCTTACGATATTCTTTTTGGAGGCACAGATGCCTCATGATAATAAACAACCTTCCATTTATCATTTAATCGTCGGAATATAAATGAGGCTCCCGCTCTGTCAATAATATCTTCTTCACCTGTTTTCAATTTTGCTTGGACACCATAAGCCCATGAGTATACGGCCGTATCTCGATCAAGTATTCTGACCTCCCCATTAAAGGTGGTAAGTTTGAAGGAGGAACACGTACTCATGTAATCAATGTTATTCTTCAAATAGGTATCATAGCTGCATTGGGTCCCATCAGTCCCAATCATGAGAAACTCGGGCATATCAGAAAACATACCAAAGGCCATTTCCATGTCTAGCGTTTCACAACCCCGAATCAACTCATCAATAATATTCTTTATTTCTTTTTCAATTGTTTCTTTTTCGACTTGTGTTAATTTATTCATTTTTTACTATTGCTTTTATATTTTAGACATTTTTGCCATATTTGTGGAGTACCAAAAACACGAACTTGAATCCATGAATTGTGAGAGCATGATAGCTTTTTAGGCAATGATTGGTGCACCAATTTCTCGCAGTTCTTAAGGTGATACCTGGCTGGCTTTTTCAAGAATTGCGTCCACGACGCTTGAGAGGGGTGCCATGGCATCGATGATGATTGCGTTCTCGGGAATACCCTCTTTTGTCGCATGTTGTAATCGCGCAAACGATTCCCCTTCACTTGCCGTTCCGCCCCACTCGTCATTAGGTCGGGCGGCAAGACGCCGGTTCAGCGTAGCCAGATCGATCTCAAGCACAAAAACTTCATCGAACAGACCGATGAAGCGGTCGGAATTCCTGGAACCGCCGCAAAAGAACGATGCCGGATGACTTTGATCGGCCACCAAAGCGCTGACCTTCTCAACATCCCAGATCCAGCTACGATTCTCGCTGGCGCAATCATCCACGGGTTCACCAGTTTCTAGATCACCAAAATAGGCTAGTTCCCTGTCGCCGTGAATGGTGTGGTAACCGCGTTGTCGCAGCTCATCGCAAACTGTGGTTTTACCGGCGCAGGAAACGCCTTCGATTAAGTAGTTTTTTATGCCCATATTCCATAATTTAAAATTAGTGCAATGCCCAACAATAAAGCCCATGAATTAATAATAACGGCCGCTTTCATTTTAGCTGATGCAGAAATTTTTCTATAAAGTCCGTTCTGAACATTGAACGTGATATCTATTATTGCCAAAAAAATGAGAGACCCGGCACTGATTAAAGCGAATACAGAACCGTAGCTGGCACCTGACAACAAGCCCCAAGCAGAAGTCAAAGCGCAAATAGCCATCCACCCATCAGCAATCGGAAATGCTTTTTCAAATTTTAAATGCCACTCTTCTTTGATTACGATGACATGGCCACTTTTGAAAAAATCAAACCAATAAAGACACGTACCAAACGCTGTAATGATTAATAATATGGCAAATGTTATATCCACTTTTACGCTCCTAACATTTTCAGATGAACAAAGTTGTTACGGGTCTGTTTTTCGCAGCATTAAAAATGAATCACCTTTGTCGGCATAATCCAGAAAACCACATTTCCGATATAGTCTAATCGCGTGGTTGTCTTTTGCAACCATGAGGCTTAGTTTTTCAATGTTGTGCTTTGACGCATGATCAATCAACCATGCAATCATTTTCTCGCCAATTCCTTGACGCCGATAGTTTTCATGGACTGCAATCACAATTGTAGGTATCGTTTCATTTATGTGCCCTCTGATGCAATTTTCATCCGTGAAAAATCGGTACCAGGCCGCCCCGGCTGGCATCGAATCAACGAGAGCGATAACGGCCGTATCTCCCTCTCTTTCACCCCAATCAGCAAGCGCATTCCTGACACCTGGATCGGTGAGGGCTTCTGCAAACGAAGGCTTCTTGGGGTTTGGTCGCCAAAAGACTGCTTCATAAAGCATTTCTCTCATAAATTGTATGTCCGATGATTTTGATTTTCTCAACCGTGTATTCATATTTGCCTTTGCTAGCCATCCTTTCTGAAAATGAGGCAGTAGCTATGGTCATAGCCAGAACCATACCCGCTGCCCCAATGTAGCACCTTTTCTTTGATAAATGGAAATTCTGCTTTGAACAATGAAGCAATATCCCAAGCAAGCGTTGTCACATCCGAATCGCCCACAAAGTTAGCTGCTTCGACGATCAGATATTTTCCTGGTTTAAGAATATGCCACACACTTTTTGTGATGGATAGCAAATCCTGAAGGTACTTCAAATAGCAATCATCCTGTTTAAGCTCCCCACGCAATGGATTTCGATCATATGACTTGTTCATGTACGGTGGAGAGAACAGGATCAAGTCAAGTGCGGGAATGTCATATTTTGAAAGGTTTAGAGAATCTCCATGAATAAGCAACTCTTTTCTCTTCAGCCTCGTTAAGCCATACTCATATCTGGCTCTGTCTGCCTCAATTCCATAGCATATACGATTTAGTTGCTCGGAAACGATTAATGTCGTTGCGTAGCCAGCAAATGGGTTTAGGATAATGCCCGTTATTAGCCCAGAAATTAAAAGGGCATTTCGTTTTGTAAATATTGTTTCTCCTGTTGGACTCCAATAAGGTAGAAGTAATTAAGGGGAAGAATGGGCTGTCAGTCGACGGATGACTGACAGCCCATTCCTGAAGTAATTTACCGTACGACAAAGGGCAAAAAGAGTGTGTATGTGCTTTCGAATATTGCTGAGACAGAAATGTTTTCCGTCAATGTAACCTGGCAAGTGCCCGTACCGCTGCAAGCACCACCCCAGCTCACGAAGGTGGAATGGCTAAATGCAGAGGCTTTTAATGTAACGACAGTGCCGTAGTCGAAGGTCACGCTGTAGTCACCCCCGTTAACCGTGTCGCAGTGGATACCGGTCGGATCGCTGATCACGCTGCCATTACCGGAGCCATCTAGCGAGACAATTAGCTCGTACTGTACCACGGTAAAGGTTGCGGTGACGGATTTGTTCCCATCCATCGTGATGGAGGTGGGGTTGGCGGTGCCAGATGCATCGCCGCTCCAGCCAGCAAAGGTCCAGCCAGGATCAGGAACGGCCGTTAGCGCAGCCACATCACCATAATTGTACGTAGCTTGGTCTGGGTTAACTGTCACGGAGCCATTGCCAACCACATTCACTGTCAAGGAGTAATCATCTTGGGTGAAAGTGGCGGTGACGGATTTATTCCCATCCATCGTGATGGAGGTGGGGTTGGCGGTGCCAGATGCGTCGCCGCTCCAGCCAGCAAAGGTCCAGCCAGGATCAGGAACGGCCGTTAGCGCAACCACATCACCATAATTGTAAGTAGCTTGGTCTGGGTTAGCTGTCACAGAGCCGCTGCCAACTTTGTTCACCGTCAAGTCATATGCTTCTTTTTCGTTAGTGAAGGCACAAATAACCGTTTCCCCAGCTTCAAGCTCGAAGGTAGCGGTTTGATTAGCCAGACTACCAGTGCTGTTCGCATCATCACACACAATACTGGTCAGGCTCCATCCCTGTGGCACTACTTCTTGTGATGTGTACGTTCCTGCTGCCAAATTACCTACAACAATCTGTTGGCCATCAGAAATACTCCCAGAGGCATCACCAGTGAAGCTGAATGCATCTGTTGCACCATCTGGAATCGTTTGCTTTTCAACAATGATGGTCCCGTTTTGTGCGGGATCACTTCTAAAGTTAGCTACCGTGTTACAAGTATTGTTGAGTCTTGTACGGTTATCAGCAGCACAACTTGATGGATCAGGTGATGTGCTGCCTGCGATACAATTATTGGGACCGGTACTACTTATCCCCATTGGGTCGGCTGGGGAGCCATAGCTAACATCAGGGTTTGACCAGTACTGGAGGCGTGTACAATTGCCGGTTCCGTGATCAGAACAAAGGGTATTGTATGCCATGATTGTACGCCATCTGTCAGTAAGGTTGATGAAGCCTTTATTGTAGCCCACGGTGTCATTGACATACCAATCATGATGAGCACCCATATTATGCCCTAACTCATGCCCAAAACTAAAATATCCAGTGGCACAGGTGCGGTGAGTTATAGAAAAAGCGGTAGCGGCTGAGGAATTTAAATAGCCTAAACCGCAGTAAGCACTGTTTTCAATGATGAGTGCTACTTCATCAGCATAATAGGTTTCTCTTGCCGCATCTACATTATCAAAGATGCCATCAGATAAACTTTGGAGAGCATTCAAATCAGCAGAAAAATCGTTTGCGGCATCACCAGGGCTTGTTTCCATCGTATGAACCAGGGTTAATCGTTGCACAAGACCACTGTTGACATAAGATTGATTTGTTTCAGCAACAGCTTGCGCAATAAGGGCTTCGATTGCAGCCGTCCCACCTGCTGCGGCACGTGCTTCTGGTGAATAGGGCACCAAAACCGTAATTTGATCACAAGCATCTGCTTGAGGGCTGTCACTTAAAATAAACTCTGCTTGGGGTGAATCTATTGAAACAGGCTCTAGTTCGGGGGGGAAAGCGGATTGATCTATTTCTTCAATGACATGCAAGTTAGTACCCACTGGGCGTATTTGATATATATTTGCTGGCGTTGAAACGCTGCCAGCTAGCAAGCCATGGGTTACAACCAATGTTACTTGACTATATTCGATACCTTCAATATGACCAAACCAGGCAAAACTACCTAGTGCATTAGTCTCTGCCCGATCATATGCAGCTACTAAAGTTAAATCGTCAAAAAGATTGAGAACTAGGGCATCAGAAGGATCGTAAAGTTCACCGAGTAAATCAAAGTTTATTGTAACAAACCTATCGCGTATTACTGTAGGATTAGGTTCTGTACGATCAGCTTCTAAAATGAAGCTTTTAGAAGCATCAATATCAGAAAAAAGCCGCGAGGCTCCTTTTGTTGCCATCAAATTTTGCGCTGAAACCTGTAGACTCAAAAGTAATGTGAGTATTAGGAGTGTGGTAAGGGTTACGCTATAACGAAGGAACGATTTCATAATTATTCTCCTTTAATGAATTGGTATTTGGTGAGTAAAAAAAGGCACACACTTGTACTGCAATATGTATCTGGTAGGGCAATCTAGAAAAATATTAACTCTAAAAGACTTAGCAATTTCTGGATTGGATTAAGGCTTTTAAGTTGCAGGACAGGATCATTAAATTTCCGAAAAGGCCAAACTGATACGATGGAATTTTACTATGGAGTACTCAACAAATCCTCAACAATTTCTTTGAATATGGAAAGAAATATGACGGAAGTTTATTTTATTTGAAGAGCCGCTTTATTTTTAACGGCCGTTTCTTGATAACCTATACAGCCTTTGGGTTTCGTGAGATGGCATAATATTGAGTTCTGTCTTGAGGGCGGCGGCTAAATTTATATACTGCTTGGCTGCCGCAACATATAACCCTTGTCGTAAATAGAGGCGCATCAAATATTGGCAAACGGTCTCTTGCCATGGACGAATGTTTAATACTTTTTGGAATTGTATGATAGCCTCTTCTTCTTTGCCTTGTTTATCAAATATGATGCCCAACTTTTCCAAAATCATGATATACAGTTCGCGTAACCGTGCGCGTTCAGGTGCCAACCAGGCAAAATTATTACCAAGATCAGACAGTAAATCACTTTGATATAAGTTGATAGCTTTTTGATAGCTTTTGATTATCTCAGTTGGCTGCTGTTGTATACGAGCATGGTGAATATATTTCTCAAAATGTTCAACATCTAGCCAAATTTCTTGACTGTCGTTCATATAATAACAGCCTCTTTCAAATTGAATATATCGTGATTCAGATCCCCTCTTTAACGAAGGTTCCAGGCTGC
This sequence comes from Chloroflexota bacterium, assembly GCA_008501785.1. The sequence continues at coordinate 1,408 of QQUD01000491.1, read as the reverse complement.
GGCGCACGTTGTAAACAGCCGTGTTTAAATTCCGCAGCGCCGATTCATGTGGTTTATTCGGCCATAAAATGTCAATTAACGTATCTCGATGTATATATTGCCCCCGGTGGAGTGCCAGATAAGCAAAAAATGCACGAGCTTTAGACCGTTTCCACAGCGGACTATTCACCATAATATTTTGATCCCGCCAAACAGAGGTTGATCCTAAAAGGCAAATCTTTAATCGAGAATTTGCCAGTATTTCATGATTGAGCAATCGTGCAAAATGAATCGTAATGACAGATTTTAAATCTTCCTCACCACCCTGCACAAAGAGAGTGCTCAAATTAATGGGCAACAATGTTCCGTTAACATGTTTGACAACGCAGTTACATGATGTGGTTGGCTCTTGAATTTTGGATTTTTGAATAATCTGGCAATCGTTATAGCATAACGGAGTGGACGGGGAAAGTTGGCCACACAGGGTTTGATGGCACTGAGAACCAATAACTTCGTCTGCACGATAGCCAAACATCTTTTCGGCTGCTTCATTCCAGTAAATGATACGCTGTGCTAAATCTACAGCCCATGCAGCATCACCCGTATTTGATAAAAAACCCATCGATTCTATCAAACATCCCTCCTGCAAAGGCAATCATGTTTGTAATGATGAATATTTTCTGACGAAAGTCATGCAATTTTGAGAAACAGTAAACAAGGACGCTCACAGAGAATTGATATTTGGAATGAATGATAAGGTCTTAACCTAACGGATATTATTACGATTGTTGGCATTCAATTCTTAAATATCTGAAAAATGGTTACCCTCCATTTTAATTTGCATATGCACGCGATGGTTATCACATCAACTTCAAGTGGATGAACATTAATGATGCTCAATTTATTGCAGCATCCTCACTCCCTAAAATTCTTTTACTTCCACATACGAAACATATTATCCATCAAAATAGATCACGTTGTTGTCACAATCATTTCTCCGTAATGCGGCGGCAGTGCAGACAAAATCGGCGGGATGCAGCGCAGCACTTCAACCGGACGCAGTTGGTCGGCGCGGTAGATGGTGATGTGGCTGCCGCGCTGGGCGAGCCGGTCTTCGGGGTAGCTGGTAGCGGTAAGCAGGATGACTTTTACTTGGGCCAATATCGGATCGCGCTGCATCTGCTCGAACACCTGGAAACCGTCCATTTCGGGCATCATCAGGTCGAGTAGGAGCAGGTCGGGTGGCTGGCGACGCATGGCGGTGAGGCCATTTTCACCATCGTAGGCAACGCGCACGGTTAACGGCCGTTTCATCGCCCCAATCCCCCTCTCTACCAACTGACACACCCCCGGATTGGTATCTATCACAAATATCTCTTTGATATCCCCAATGCGGTCCATCTCATCTTGTAGCTGCTGGAAATCGAGC
>QQUD01001036.1 GCA_008501785.1 Chloroflexota bacterium | reverse complement strand
ACCCCACCTCCCCATTTGGAAAAATGCGAAACGTTACGTTCGTCTGCTCAAACACCTCAATCGATTCGCCTTCCGGGGTAAAGGTGTACAGTTTGGCTGCCGATTCTCGCCCTTCGTTGCTGCGCAAAATGGCATAACGGCCGTTTGCCACCTCCGCAACCACATCGACCGGCGGCCAGTAATTTTCCGGCTCAAAAGTTTCGTCAAACAGCGGCAGTAACGGCCGTACATCGCCATTAATCGTCATGAAAAACGGCCCTTGATCGAGCGAAAGCGTCACCACAAATTCATCGTTGTTAATCCACACCGGGCCGCCAAACGAGCCGTCCAGTGCATTCGCAGGCTCCCAGTCGTACCGCGCAATGATGTCACCCGTGGCCACCTCAATCACCCGCGTGCCGCCAATGGGTGAGCGGTCGCCTGTATAGTTGCCTGCCAGCGTGATGCTAAGGTGCTGACTGTCTGGCGACCAAACAACATTGTTAAAAGAATCTGGCTGCACTTCAGCAATGGGATGTGCATTTCCGGTTGACCAGTCGTACAGCCAATACTGCACAACCCCGGTTAAAATCATCCAGCGTTCGTCGGGGCTGACTGCACCGATGGATGAGATCGGCTCCCCAACTTGTGCAGCAATGTTTTCACCTACCGCACAAGGCGCTTCCGTCAGCAACAGTTGACCATCCGGCAATTTAATTAGCAGTCGGCCATCGGGCAGCCAGCGCAACGGCGACCCACTGCCCCCTCCTTCATAGGCAAAAAAGCCAGCGAGTGGGTAATCGGTGCATTTTTCGCCCGTTTGTGTGTCGTAAAAAACAAATGTGCCGGGATAGGTGCCGCGCAATCCCTCAACCGGACTCTCCGCGACCTGCTCCTCGGTGTACTCATAGTAAGCAAGGTAACGGCCGTTTGGCGACCAGCCCGCAAACTGCAAATCACCACCGACAAACACCGGTTCATCCGTAATCAGGCGAGCTGGTATCGGGGTGACCTTAGGTGTATGGGGGGACAACAAAGCTTGGGTTGCAGTCGCAGTGGGCGCCAGCGTCGGCTCCGGGGTGAACGTGGGTTCTAAGGTTGGTGTGGCAGATGGGGAAACGGCCGTTTCTACAACCACCCCTTCTCGTGTCACCGTCACCTCAACCACCTCATTCGTGGGCAGACAGGCCACCGCGCCAAAAATGACAAAACTAATTATCCAAAGCTGCCGCAGATAAGTTTGCATTCGATTCATCCAATTGAAATCCATGTTAACAAACACCCATCCTTATAATTTGACGAAAGCATACTCGAAAACGGCCGTTTGCAATCAACGCAATCTCTACTACCAACCCAAGCTGGCATACGAAATAAATACACCTGATTTGATGTACGTCATTTGACGCATCTGGCATTGTTAAATTGCGTCATTCGATAGACGTTTAAAAAAACGATTGATTGTATGATACAGGAAAACCATCATATGGGTTTCAAAATTTAAAATTGCCTATTATCAAGCAAAGGATGGCAAAAAATGCGTGTTGCATTATTAGCAAATCTCAAAAAAAATGCTCCGACCTGGCCCGGTATGTCACCCGATCATTGGGACGATCTCGATTCCGAAAAAACGCTGGCAGCCATTGCGGCGGCATTGGAAAGTGGTGGACATGAAGTAACCATTTTGGAAGGGGATAACACCCTATTCGACACCGTGCAAAAGCTCAACCCAGATTTTTGTTTCAATATCTGTGAAGGGCACTTTGGGGATTCACGCGAGTCGCAAGTGCCAGCCATGTTGGAAATGCTGCGCATTCCATACACCGGGTCAAATATTTTAACGTTGGCCCTCACGCTAGATAAACCGATGACAAAGCGCGTCTTATCCTATCATGATTTGCCCACACCCCCATTCCAGGTATTTGAACGTGTCAATGAACCCTTGAACCCGGATATGCAGTTTCCTTTATTTTTGAAACCAAGTCGGGAAGGAACCGGCATGGGGGTCAGCGCCGATTCACTGGTAGAAAATGAAGAACAGTTTCGGGCACAGCTGCGGCGGTTATTTGAGCGCTATGATCAGCCGGTGCTGGTGGAGAAGTTTATAAACGGCCGTGAACTCACCGTCGGTGTCATTGGCAATCTCACTGGTCCGGTGGCGTGGCGGCTGCCTGAAAATGAAGAGGCACCGCGCATCCAGCGCGGCTTGCACTTTTTCCCGCCGCTAGAAATTGATATGAGCCGCTACCCAGCCGAAGAAAAAGGCATTTACACCAGCCGCATCAAGGTTGATTTGGTCGATGCTTTTCATTATTTATGTCCGGCCCCGCTAACAGAAAAGCAGGTAGAAGACCTGAACTGGTTGGCGGCCGCCACCTTCCGCGTCACCGGCTGTGTGGATGTGGCTCGGGTCGATTTCCGCTTCGATGCGGATGACAACGACAAACCGTATATTTTAGAAATCAATCCATTACCCGGCCTGAACCCGGATTATTCGGACCTGTGCATTGAAGCGAAAGCAGACGGCTGGAGCTACAACATGTTGGTGAACCGGATATTGGAAGAGGCGGTTGAGCGGTACAATCTGTCTTGATTTTGGATTGACGATTGACACGATACAAACCTCCGAGGTTTTCATGAGAGCTGGCTCGCTTAAATATGGGTAAAAAACCTCGGAGGTCTACGATTTACTTGCCAAGCGCTTGCTTTCGCTCTGATAATGCTTCCTCAATCAGAATGCGGATTGCGTGGTGTTCTGCCGCTGCAACCGAACGCACTTTGATATGTCGCAGATTGGCACCTGTGCCTTCCATCAACGCTTCAGGGTCTGGCAGGATGGCTCCTTTGTAAAACCCGAGGTTGACCCAATTTTTGTGCGGCATGATGTAAACATACCCTTCGCTCATCTTCTTGGGGCCAACCCCAAACGTCGCGGCCCGGTCACCGAGGCGCACCACCTCAACAAAATTGGGGTCAACACCAGTCACAATCTCTCGCAAGCGCCGTGCAATTGGCTGCATCGGCGGTTCCGTGATAATCATCAAATCTTCAAATGATCCAAATTTTGCATTTGTCATAGAAAAGATTGTAACGTTTTAGGGCCAACATTTTCAAGGGTGCAGCTCATGCTGGTTCACTATGCGCAAAGAGACGGGCGAGACCAGGATACGGCCGTAACCCAATCACCTCAAACCTAATCAACCCCTCCGCCACCAGCGGCAGCGTGTTCAACACATCCTGCGCCGCCTGCACCGCCTCACACTCCAACACCAGCACCGCCTCATGCCGGACCTCCCGAAAATACATTTCCCGCATCACATCCGCCTGCATCAACTCCCACGCCCTCAGCGCTTCATTTCGTAAATGACGCTCAAAATCTGCCGCCTTTTTATCAGGCACTTCATGTTCAATCGCTAATATTTTCATAATTTAGTAAGCGTTCAGGTGCGACGCACTTTTCCCAGGGTATTACGCGACAACATTGCTGTTTGTAAGTGCGTCGCACCTCTGGGACTGAACGGTTACATAATTTATTTGGTTTATTGGGCCAGGTAGCAGTTTCTACGACTTGATTTCCAACTTTATTAAGAATATCAGCAAATACCTGTTGCGTGACCATATTGACCGGGGTATAAGTGATAACTTTGATAGTACCATATGTTGTGAGGAATGGAATGGTGCTGCCGATAAATTGCAACCATTCCCCCTGTCGATTAAACCCAAGTGTATAACCAAGGAATTGGTCATCTTCCAATAAACGCGCTGATTGCCATTCTTCCCAAAACCCTTCATAGGTTGTTCGCAACCGAGTGATAAGGCAATCGAAATATTTTGTAGTGCGATAGGGCAACGTTTGAATACGAAACAGCATAACTGGCTTTTCAATAAATTTACCGTATGTTTTCATACTCAATTTACCTTCAGGAATACTGCGAAAAATAACATCCAAAATATTTATAGGTATTTCTCTATTTTTCCATTCCCTGTAATCGTGCAAGCCATATAATTCGAGGACAGCACGGTTTGCAGCAAGGATGTCAAAATACGTATCATGCACAAAGGCAGGGGCTTGTAGCTGACTGAGAATTTTCTTGCAATGGTCAAATGTATGGATGGGATCGTGCTTGCCCGAAACAAGGCTTTCAGATTCGACCCCGTGTGCAGCAGCAAGAAATTCTCGTCTTTCGCCCGTAGTGAGCTTCAAGGCATCGGCAAGACCAACCAACATTTCCGGTTTTAATACAACAGTAGAAATACCCTGTTCAATTTTTTGATACGTACCTTCGGCAATCCCGACGACTTCAGATAATCGTTCCTGGGAGAATGGCTTTCCCGTTTGCAGGTCTATAACTTCGTAGCGTAGTTTTTTAAGCAGTCTTCCAAAGTTTTTTCTGTTCAATACTCCTCCAAATTATTGATATTGCTAAAACTCCTCGATTTTGAGGAGTTGACTCCGCTATTTTGGGAGAGTTAGCCCTTCACCATCATTATCAAGAATGCGATGATATTAAACGCCTGCTCAATACAAGAAAAAACAAACTTAGCAACAAAAATGAACGGATTCCAACAGCCAAGCCGTATTTTTATTGACGGATCTAACAATACGCATTCAATTAAATTCAGGGCCAATATCCAAGACTAGCAGGCACACAGATTGGTAATTGAGTTACACCCATTGGTTGCCCTTTGGGAAAAATAATAAATGTTCCAGAGATTATAACAGTGTCACATATTAATACATTCAAGTTGATTGGAATTCTAATTAGGAGACAGAATCTCATGAAAAAAGTGTACCTTGCTTGCTGTATATTAATTTTTTTATTTGTAGGGATTATATTTGCATCGGAGAACGAGGGAAAATTAGAGCCAATATTAGTTAAAGATATTGATCCTGGGTACGGTGGTTCTTTCCCAACAAATCTCACAAATGTTAATGGTACGCTCTTCTTTACTGCACTAGATGAAAATAATCAGTTCGGTTTATGGAAAAGTGATGGATCAACTGCTGGTACAGTATTGGTTAAAGAAATCAGTACAGGTATCAAAAATATAATAAATGTAGATGGCACTCTATTTTTTACTTATGATGATGAGGGAACTGGTGGGGAATTGTGGAAAAGTGATGGCACGACAGCAGGAACTGTACTGGTAAAAGTTTTTAATAACGATACAGCTATTACAACTCCTCGCAATCTTACAAACGTAGATGGCGCGCTTTTCTTTACGGTAAATGCAGATATTTGGAAAAGCGATGGCACAGAGTCTGGCACAGTCTTAGTAAAAGATTTTTATTTCCCCTACGTTTCCATTGCGACTAGGGATTTAACCAATGTAGATGGCACGCTTTTCTTTACAAGGACCGAATATCTGTGGAAAAGTGATGGCACAGAAGCAGGTACTGTGGTTGTCAGGCATTTCGATAAACCTGCATTTTCAACTCAACTTCCAACTGATTTACTCAATGTGAATGGGACTCTTTATTTAATTGCAGATGATAGGGATGATGGTGATGGGCTTTGGAAAAGTGATGGAACAGGGGCGGGGACAGTTTTTGTTAAAGAGTTTGGTTTTATGAGGAATCCAAAAGTTTCTAATGCTACGCTTTACTTTTTCGGTAATAACGGTCTCTGGAAGAGTGATGGAACAGCAACGGGAACGATTTTAATCAAACCACTGCTATTAGCAGGTGGTCGTTACTCTAAGCTGTCAAGTGTTGGTGATATTGTATTTTTTATTGCAAATGACGGCGTGCATAAAGGTCTCTGGAAAAGTGATGGTACTGTATCTGGAACCGTGTTGGTTAAAGCATTTGAAGAGTGGTTTGGCCCAACCTACAATAATTTAGACCCTGCAAAGCTAACTTCTGCGAATGGTTTGTTATATTTTTTTATGAACGATGACATATATGGAACAGAATTGTGGCAAAGTGATGGCACAGAAGCAGGAACGGTCATGGTCGCAGATATAAATCCAGGTGAGGCCTCTGGGACGGGTAATTTGGCGGGTAATTTGATAAATGTCAATGATGTTTTATTTTTTACGGCAAACGATGGGGCTGAGCATGGGGCTGCCTTGTGGAAATTAGGTGAACCTGGAACGACTAACATGCCTGAAGATGAGCATACCATCTTTCTGCCTGTGATCATTAAGTAATTGAAGTAAACGCAATTTTTGTCCGAGAGCATATCATTGGAAGGTAAGCATTCAGTTAAGTATGAGAAGAGGGGGGGGGGAACGGCCGTTTCCCCCCCTCACACTCACCCAGCTTCCAAGTCTCGGCTCTATTATTTCCAAAGAACATTGGGGCGTTCTTTTTGTAAACCACTGAATAATTTACTGGTAAGGTGACGTCTCTTGCAATAGGCAATCAACTCATACACTTTATTTGCTTTAGCTGCACCCGGCAAATTATCATAATCAATATCGAGTTGAAAACACAATAGTTTCAGGTTATCTGAGCTAAAATGCTTGCCGATTTTTGTTTCTAAATCATTGCTTGACTCCCCACCAGCAAATCGATCACGCCTTGAATCGTACTCAACTGAATCAAAATCATCGATCAGCTCACGGATGTTCACATCATCATAAGGGGGGTTTTCACATTCGATGGTTCTTTTGCGGTTTGCCAGCCGGCCACGCAATTTGTCTAGCCTGAAAAAGTGAGGCACAGTGAGTCTGGCACACGCTTTGCAGTTGCATGGAATGAGTTTTTCGTAGCGCAATTTGGTAAAACCGTAATGCAAATCATCCAATGCACGCACAATTTCCATCAGCAAATCACGCTTGTGTCGACCTGAAATGCGAATGCGAATTTCGCTTTCTCCTCGCAACTCTAGCAGTTCCGCTCGTGCGTACCCATCATTGAGAATAACGCCAGAACGCCAAACCTGCTTTTGATCTTCAATGCGCGAATGCAGCTTCACAATCGCTCGGCTGAGAATACCGCGCGGCATGAATACAGGATAGCGATAACGAAGCTGTAAATTATCTATTGGTTCCCATTCATATTCTGGCACATCTTCATGCAAAAGCTGTGGGGCAATAAACATATCCTGCTGTCCCGCAAGTTGATAACACAACTGGAAGTTTTGCATCAGACGCAGCAGTTGGTGCTGATGCCCAGCGTATTCAGGTTCATGCCACAAAGTAAACAAATCTGCATAGCTAAACTGCCCCCAATTTTCAACCGTTTTTTCATTATCCAACACGCGATAAACGGCATCTAAACCCCAGGTTGGTTTCAAAATCACCAGCTCACGCAGCAGCGGATCGTCTTGAAAATGCAAGATGTCGCCCAAATGATGCAAATAATCACAGAACTGGAGGGCATCTGCTTCACGCTGAATACCTTGATCAGTGCAAATTTCTAGAAAATCTTGTATCGTGATTGTGTCTCGTTTATCGTCGCCCAGATATTCACGCACCTGCACCCAGGTGCGTGGTCTTGCAACACCAATGTGCTCCAAGCTCATAAAACGATGCTCTAATTCACGCAAAAGCTGGGTCCATCCTGCGTCATTGGGAACGCTGTCCAGATCAAGTTCAACCACTTCCTTCAAATTTGAAAAGCGTTCCCGAAGTTGAGGCAAATTTTCAATCGAAAAGCGATTACCATGGCGACGATTCCGGTTTTTGAGCAAAATAACTGGGCTATCCCCACCAAACATTTCTTGCATGCGCAACCAATTATAAAAATCGGTGTGCTGACGGCGTGTATCGGCGACCAACACATATACAGATCGTTTGGTCAAGAAAAATTGATGTGTGGCAAAGTAAACTTCTTGCCCACCAAAATCCCAGATATTCACATGGTATTGATCAACATTATGGTTTTGCGACAAATCAAACTGCCAGTTGACTATGTCTATTCCTTCTGTGCTTGCTTCATCGGGACAAAGAGAAGCGTCTGGTGTTTTCAATTTGCAGGCCAATGACGTTTTTCCAGCACCCCCTTCTCCAATAATCAGCAGCTTTGCTTCATATAAATATGCTTTGCCTGCCTCGCTCAACTGTCTAAAATAACGGCGAATCTTATCAAGGTTCGTTTGGGAATTTGGCTTTAAAGCATCCCCCAACATTTCTAACGGTGGGTCAGAGATGGGATTTTCTCCCAAGTAAAGTGTATGTAAATTGGGTAAATTACCAACCACTACGGTTAGCACACTCAGATTATTCGAGCGGAGGTCGAGCGTTTGCAGATTCGTCAGTTGCTCCAGCCCCTCCGGCAGCTCACTGAGGTAGGTCGAGCGGAGGTCAAGCGTTTGCAGATTTGTCAGTTGCCCCAGCCACTTCGGCAGCTTAAACAGATTGTTATTGCTGAGGTCGAGTGTTTGCAGATTCGTTAGTTGCCCCAGCCCATCTGGCAGCTTAAACAGATTGTTCGAGCTGAGGGTGAGCGTTTGCAGATTCGTCAGCTGTCCCAGCCCCTCTGGCAGCTCACTTAGATAGGTCGAGCGAAGGGTGAGCGTTTGCAGATTCGTCAGTTGCCCCAGCCACTCCGGCAGCTTAAACAGATTGTTATTGCTGAGGTCGAGCGTTTGCAGATTCGTCAGTTGCCCCAGCCACTCCGGCAGCTCACTCAGATTGTTCGAACTGAGGTCGAGCGTTTGCAGATTCGTCAGTTG